>NC_007940.1:304415-608830 GCF_000012385.1 Rickettsia bellii RML369-C | reverse complement strand
TCGGTGTCATCTAGGAAAATAAATAATACTAATAATATTAGTATTATTTATTATTTTCTGGATCTAGTTTTCAAGCCACGGTATTGTAAGAAAAGAAAGTGATATAATATAAGTTATAAATGTAATATAAACATTTATAAGAGAGTGTTAATACCCTATATAATGATATAGGGTATTAAGCGGGCATAAGCGACCGTCACGGCATAGGTTTTATACGACCGGAGTCATCAGGTACTATAGCCCGACTCTCGAGAAGTTTGAATAGTTGGAAGGGATGCGATAAGCACGCCCGATTACAATCCTAAACAATATAAAATCTCGAGGTACATATGATAAAATATCACAAACATATAGGAATTGATATAGGAAAATATAATTTTGTAGTAGGAATAGAGGGCATAAAAGATACAAAAGAATATGAGAATACAAGTTCCGGTATATTTGAATTTATTAATGATAATAAGGATATTTTAGCAAACTCTCTAACTGTAGTTGAAACAACAGGCGGATATGAACTAGAGTTATTGTATAGCTTATGTGAAAGAGGTTATGTAGTACATAGAGCAGATGCAAGAAAGGTAAAGAATTTTATCAGATCATATGGTAATAGTGCAAAAACAGATAAGTTAGATGCTAAAGCATTAGGATTATATGGTAAGGAGCGAGCAGATAAGCTTGAAGTATTTAAGCCTGAATCAAAACAAAATATACAATTATTTCGGTTAGTACAAAGACGGAATGATTTAAAGCAAATGTTAGTTGCCGAAAAGAATAGATTACAACAAGCAAATACAGATAAGTTTGTTAAAAATAGCTGTATAAATATGATAGATGTTTTAAGTAATCAAATTACAGAGATTACTAATCAGGTAGAAGTGATTATATCATCAGATCAGCTGTTAAAAGCAAAGCATGAGATATTGAAAGAGATAAATGGCATTGGTAATATAGTTGCTTTTGAGTTATTAATATTATTACCGGAGTTAGGGAAGTTAACAAGACGGCAGATTGCTTCTCTTGCAGGGCTTGCTCCAAAAGCTAATGATAGTGGTAAATATCAAGGATATAGAAAGGTAGGACATGGTGTAGAGCAGGAGTCAAGCTATACTATTCCTTGCTGCTATGTCAGCCCGTAATAGCAAGACTTCTGGTTTAAGACTCTTTTATGAGCGACTCATTAACAATGGTAAAAAGAAAATGGTCGCTCTTACCGCTTTAATGCGTAAAATTATTGTCATCGCTAATGCTAAATTAAAATCTCTTCTTTTTAATTTAAAACATAGTTGATGACACCGTACGTGCTTTTCGATCCACACAACAATTCCTACGCGGGAATGACATCAGAGTCAGGCAACAAACTAGGAAAAGTCGCAGCACGACATGGGGAAAATGATTCACATGGGCGATGCCTATGCAAAAATAACACAGCTACAAAATAATATTTTATTTTAGCCTAATAATTCTACTTTATAAGTATATTCGTCAACATTATTAAATTCTACCTTAGGTGCGATTTGCATTAGGTGACCAAGTTGTCCACTATCTACCGGTAAACTGCACATAATCTTTTTAAAGATACAAAATGCAGGATAACCCGGCTTATCCTTAAAATAAATTGGTTGATTTGGTAAGGTTAATTTTTCTAATCTACCATTAGCATTATAATCAAGCTTTAGATGTGCTGTGCCCTTTGTATGTATTGCAAACTCATCACTTAATTTTACACCATTTAAATAAGAAAAAACAAATTTTATGGTAGGTGTTTTAATATTTTCTAAAGCGTTAGGAATTTTAACAGCTCTATATTGCTTAACTTCAAATATATGTTGACCATTCACCCTAATTGTTAAATTAGTATTTATTGTTGCTTCTTGTAATTTTAACGCAATTTCAGGATGTTCTTGATCTCTAAGCAAAATATCTCTATACGAAATATTTGAGGATGTAACTTTAGGAGCAACAACCGGAACTAAAGCAGCCTTGGGAGCAGTGGAGGCTTCAGGGGCTTTACTAAACATACCCTTAAAAAAAGATTTCAACCCTGTAGCTTCTTGTTTACTCTCTGCTCTTTTAGGAACGGGCGGCGGGTTGTGCTCATACTGATTTACTGACGACGACGGAGTGGGGGTATAGTTTGTTTCTAACTCTTCATCTATACTTAAAATGTTAAAATGTGTGTTATAAGCATCGAAGCTTATATTATTTTTTTTAAGATCATTTTTTAAAAATATTGAACTAGCTGATAATTCTGGAGTAGTTATTTCTTTATTTAAATCTCTTTTATAAGTATTTATATGATTAACCCAAACATTAGCTTCTTGCTCAACATTATAATTATTATTTGGTAATTGTGCTAAAGCTTGCTTACAAGCTTGATACCCTAATTTACTACCAATAACTAAAAATAATTTTTGATTATAAGGACTTATGGGACCACCAATGCCTTGTTGATTAAAAACAGCAAGACCACTACATGCCTCAATTTTTCCAAAAAGAAGCGATTGCGTTAACTCGATTCGAGCAGCAATATAGCCTTTTTTTACTAATGCAGTTACGCCTTGGTTTTGTTCTATATTTCTTATATTATTAAAAAACTCTAATGCTTCTTTATATAAATTATTAGCAGTACATATAATAGTTTCGTTTTTATCAAGATAGTTATGGTTATCTGATTTAGACATGATAGTTCTCCTTTATTTTATTATCTCGAATGACCTTTATCATTCTTTTTGTTTTGTTGGTTAGTTCGAGCTAATTTATTAACCTGAGTTTCTTTATTGCTGGATACTGAAGATTGCTGCTTTTCAAGAGATGATTTTATTTTATTAGTAAATTTGTTTATCTTATCAGATGAAACCGGTCTTTCTTCTGATAATTTCAATGCTTCTTCACCTTGAGATAATTTTTTAGTAGCAGTTACCGCTTCGGCACTTGTTGATTTTTGTGAGGTTGGTAATATTTCGTCTTTTCCTGGCAAAATTACATCTGAAGATGGCTTGCTCGGAAATCTTATTTCTGGTTCTTTCTTATTCTCTTTACTTAAAAATTCATTCCGTAATTCATTATCTTTAAGTTCATTTGTTTCAACTGATTTTGTTTGATTTAAAAGTAGCTCTGAAAAATCATTAATTGCTGAGTATTTTTGAAGATCTTTCTTAGCTTCTTTTTGAGCTTCTATTCTAAGTTCTTGTATTTCTTTCCTTTCTTTTTCAACTTGCTTATAAGCATCAGCTTGTATTTTTGTTGCTTCTGCTATTTTTGGACTGAGGGCAGATAATTTTGCTCCTGTTTGCTCTATTCTAGCATTAATACTTGCTAGTTTAATCTGACCTTGCTCTAATTCTTTGGAGTTAACAGCAAGTTTGCTATTGGCATTACGTTGTTCTTCAGCTGCTTTGATATCTTGAGCTTGCTGCTTTTTTAATCTATCTTCCTCAGCTTTTAGCTGTTGCGAATGCTCAGTTGCTTTTTTGTGATATTCTTTAAGAGCATTTCTTTTATTTTGATCATCTTTTAACTGTGCTTCTGTCTTATCTAATGCTTTTAATCTTTCAGGATCAATTTCTTTACCTGCTTTCATATCATTTAAAAGAGCCTGCCACTTTTCTTTTTCTTGTCTCTTACTCTCAATAAACTCATCTGCTTCTTTCATGAATTGATCATGACCGGCTTTTAATCTTTCATGCCTGTCATGTAATTCTTGCTCACGTGCAGCTTCATGATCATACTGATTCCCTTGACCCTCCATATTCAAGCCTTTTTCAGAGTCTTCTGAATATATGATCTGCTCGGCGTTTTCTTCTCTTTTAGAAATGGAGGATTGGAGGTTTTTGATTTGGTCTAATAATTCTCGATTATTAGTACTAGCGGCAAGACCTGCGGCGGCACTAGCTAAACGTGCGAGTTCGGCAGGATTGTTAGTGGCTGTAACTTGGGCTCTAATGGCATTGAGCTCGTTTTTTACCTGAGCATCGTCTTTTTTATTTTGAGTCTGGTTATCGTCTGACTTGCTCAAATTGTCATTTTTTACCTGAGTATCATCTTTTTTATCTGATACATCTTTCTTATTATCCCCATCATCTGCCATTGTCTTGCCTTAAAATAATGCTATGTCTAAAATATTTAACTGATATTAGCAATTAAAACTTAACAAGTTAACAATTAAAAAGCTTTTTCAACTATTTTATTAGAGTAATTTTAAATCTCATTGTAAAAATACAACATTTTCACTCTTTCCTGAAAGATCAATCCACTCATTATCTATTTCTTGGTTAAAATCTTGTAATTCTACTTGACAAATGGGATTAGGATTATCATCAACACCAAATATTTTATCTTCAAAAAACTTCTCTTTCAGATGATTAGCTAACTTAGGGTAAAAATTATCATCTACCCAGTCTTCTCGTAACTTTTTAGGAAGCTGCTTATAACATTTCTCGATTTCTGTAACATCACCCAGCTCACCTAGAAAGAGCATTTAATAATTCTTTTCTATACGCCTCTTTAGTTTTCCCTATAGCCAAAGCAGAACAAAACATTAATGATCCTGATACCGCAGGTCCAAAAAATAGCAATAACCCCAGAGCCCCAACAGTTATAGTAAGTGTGCCGACCTCTATTAACGCATCTTTGGCTATAATATAGTTCTTATAAGCTTTGTTAAGTTCTTCAATAACAGGACTATAATCGGTATTTTGATTTTGCATAAATATGAACCTCTAAAAAAATATTTATTAGACTCGGCTTCAGTTTCCCCGTCATTGCGAGAGGGCATTGCCCGCATGGATTGAAAAATGTCCTATATGTCATTCCTGCGAAAGCAGGAATCCAGTATAAAGCGAGATAAATTGAGCTTTTAATTTTAAAAATTTGCTGTATTTATGCTTTTTTTCTGGATTCCTGCTTTCGCAGGAATGACATCGTAATCACGCAACAATGCCTCCTCGCAATGACGCTTACTTTACTCCACTACCTCCCCTATTTGCTCTATTGGCTCTAAGCCGTACAGTGATATCATGCGTTCAAGCACTCTTCCGGCAGTGGGTGCAGCGGTCCAACCGGCTGTTGCAAAGCCAAACGTTTCTTTAGTAGGTTTTGGCTCATCAATCATAATATAGATAACATATTCAGGCTTTGAAGCTGGCAGTAATCCCAAAAATGAAGTAGTACGGCTATTTTTAAGATATTTCTTTTTACCAGCATTACTTGATAATTTCTCAGCAGTACCGGTTTTTCCGCCAATCAAATATCCTTTTACCTCTGCCCTTTTACCTGTCCCGTCCTTTACCACAGTTCTAAATAGCTGCCTCATTTGCTTTGAAGTATTTTCGCTAAATACTCTTGTCCCCTCAACTTTTTCATCATCTCTTTTTAACAAGGTAAGATCGTATAAAATACCGCCATTTACAACAGGTAGCATTGCCCTAACAAAATGTAAAGGACTAATTGAAATGCCATAACCATAAGACATAGTAGCACTAGTTAATTCATTCCATCTTTTTTCTGAAGGGAAAAGAGGAGTACCTCGCTCCGGTAATTCTATTTGCACTTGATCTAGCAAACCTAATTTCTTTAAATATTTCCTGAAATTATTTTTACCTACTTCAAGCATAATCTGACTTACACCGATATTTGAAGAATGCAGAAAAATATCCGGTACACTATGCCACCCTTGTCTTGGGGTATAATCCTTAATCTGAAAACCGCCGACTTTCATATAGCTTATATCATAAGCATCATTCATATTTATTGCACCAGTATCAAAACCAACTGCCATAGTCAAAGACTTAAACACCGAACCTATTTCATAAATTCCAAGGCTTGCCATATTAAAAAGCTGTTGAGGCTTTGCAGCACTTGGATAATGAGGATCAAAATCCGGTTTACTAACTAAAGCTAGAATCTCACCATTATTTGGATTCGCAATAATACCCACCGCTCCTATAGCACTAAATTGCTTTAAGGTCTTGTCGATTTCTTCGCTCAAGATACTTTGCAACCTAATATCAATCGATAATTTAAGCGGCTCTTTCTGCTTTCCTGGCTTATTCAAATCAAGATCGGAATTAGTTAAATATTTATCATAAGCAAGTTCGAGTCCGCTAAGCCCCGCCATATCCCTACCAACGTAACCCACAATGTGAGATGATAAGTTAGAAAATGTGTAAATACGCTTTTGTTCTTCTTCAAAATCAAAACCAAGCAACCCAAGACTCATTATTCTTTCTTGTTGACTAGGCAATAAATCCCTTTTAACCCATATAAAACTTTTATTGGATTTAAGATCAGCAAGTAGCTTAGCCTTGTTGATATCGGGCAGAATCTCAGCTATTTTTTTTACGGAATTTTCGGGATCAATTACTATTTGCGGATTGGCAAATAATGATGCAGATGGCAAGTTTACAGCAAGCAAATTATCGTTACGATCAACTATTTCTTTTCTAAACTGGCTACTCTTTTTTAGAGCGTGGAGGTTTTTATCATAAACATTAGTAGCAACTATTATAAGCCTGTAAGATAAAGTACAGAAAAGAACAGAAAAAGCACCAATAACTATCAATAATCGGATTTTTGTATTTTTACTACAAACATTCCAAAATATTAAACTTTTAATATCAGGTTTCCACTTTTCTAAAATCTGTTTCATATTAATTTGTTTTGTTTCAAGCTGGCAACGACTTTTGTCATTGCGAGGAAATTACGTAAGTAATTGACGAAGCAATCTTATGAAAAAGTCCTGAGATTGCCACGCTCACTTCGTTCACTTGCAATGACGCTTAAGGCTTTTCCCGACTTGAAACTGTCTGTATATATTTATTATTTGTAATTCTCTTATGTCTCCGATTATTATTGCTTTTAAAAATATTAATATCTTGATCAAATCTAATATTTGAGGCAGTAATCGGTGATAATGGATCTCTTACCATTTGACAAGGTTTCACCGTTTGTAATTCTAAATAAGCAGTTGCAAGATTTTTTAACCTTGCTGGCGAGATAAGATAAGCTTTTTCTGCTTTCAAAATATGAATATTATTATTTTCACTATTTATTTGTTTTAAAACACTACTTAATTGGTAATCAATAGTTGAAACTCGTTCTTTAATAGTAAACAAGCTGCAAACCGCTATAATTATTACTAGCAACACTAAATAATGAAATTTCTTTATACTCATAATTATATTTTCTTCGCTGCTCTTAATTTTGCTGATCTTGCCCTTACATTTAGAGATATCTCTTTATCTGATGGTATTTCCGCTTTATTAGTAATAATTTTAAGCCATTTATCCGGGTTCAACATAATATCTTCTTTAGCGTATTTTGACCTTGCTACCGGCTTTTCTGAATTTTCTTTGAAAAAATTCTTAACTATTCTGTCTTCTAACGAATGAAACGAAACAACAACTAAACGACCATCTTTTTTTAGTATATTTTTTACATTCGCTAAGAACTGCTCAAGCTCTCCAAGTTCGTTATTTATATAAATCCTGATGGCTTGAAAAGTCTTAGTTGCAGGATCAATTTTACCTTTCCTAAAACCTATGCAGCTACGCACTATATCAGCTAATTTTCCGGTACTATCAATCCTTGCGGCTTTTCTTACTTCTACAATTTTCTTAGCAATTCTTCGGGAAAAAGTTTCATCGCCATATTTATAAATTACATCCGCAAGATCTTTTTCTTCTGCGGTATTTATAAACTCTTCAGCACTAAGCCCCTGCCCGCTCATACGCATATCTAAAGGTCCGTCATGTAAAAACGAAAATCCACGATCTGGTATATCAAGTTGCATAGAAGAAACGCCTAAATCAAGCACTATGCCGTCAAATTTTTTTGATTCGAGCTTTGCAAAACAATTACCAAAATTTGTTTCTACAAAATCAAATCTATCTTTATAATTATGTTTTATCTCTTCTGCTTTCTTAATGACATTTGGATCACGATCCAAAGCTGTGACATAACAATCACAGTTTTCTAATAACGCTTTACTATAACCACCTGCTCCAAAAGTACAATCTAAGTAGGATTCACCGGCTTTTGGTGCTAAAAACTTCAGCATCTCGTTTAACATTACAGGGATATGAGGTTGCTGCATCAATTCGTATTCCTTAAAGTTAAACGTTTCTCGTGGGCAAGCTTTTGAGCAGAAGCTAAATAATCCTTGAAATTCTGCGGTTGCCAAATCTCAAAAATCACTCCTTTACCTACAAAACATACTTGATCTTCAATACCCGCATGCTGCATTAAAGATGCAGGCAATATCACTCTGCCCTCTCCATCAAATGAAAGCTGTACAGCTTCACCAAATATTATAGTCTCAAAAGCATCACGCTCCTCAGAATACGGATCAAGCGACTCAATCATCTGTCTTAGTTTCTCAATATGGGAGATACCGCAAGCTTCTATACAATTATTTCTAATCGATGGATAAGCAATTATTCCATTAAATGCTTCTTTCCCTAATACCGCCCGGTAATTCGCTGGCACTGATACCCTACCCTTTTTATCAATATTATTATTGATAAATTTCGATAAAAATATATTCATTGGTATTATTTGGGTTATTTTGGGATTTAATGGTAAATTACAGGATATTATAGGAATTAAACGTAGTCAAGGGATTTTTAGTGTATAGAATTTAAATTAATTGACTTGAAATATAAAATGAAATAGATAAAATTAGTTTAAAAAATTAAGGATTTTTAAATTAAAAGTTGATGATATTATTAATGAAAAAACAAGTTCTTTAGAATTATCTAAAACAGATAAAGAGAATGAAAAACGTAAACCTAAATATTGTGAAAGAAAGCTTGTTATAAAAGAAGATTTTATGAATTTTTTGAATAAATGCTGTTGGTAAATAAATTCTGTGATAAAGGTAAAAATTGCCTCTTACCTTTATCACTTATTTTTAGTACTAAACTCAAGCGATATTAAAATTATTAACCTGTTTTTCTAATTTTTCAAAATGGCGTAATCCTAGATAATAGAATATTGTTACAGGCACCATAATCATTAATATTCCAATATATCCAAAAATTTCCGTTAAATAAGCAAGCCCAAATGACGTAATGATATACATAAGTGCACGTGATATAGCAAATATAAAGCTAGTATGCGTGAAGCGTTTAAATACCGGAAAATGTTTATAAAAAATTGCCGTAGCTGGAAAATAACCAGGAGCAAATATAAGAAAATATAATTGAATTAGCATTAAATAATTAGGAGCTAAATTCTGCATTATTATAGGTGAAAAACAAAGAAATATTACAAAAATATAAAATGTTGTTCTTAATATTTTTAAAGGGTATATTTTATAACTAAGATAAGTTAATAATATGCCACCGATAACATCTCCAATTGAAATAAAAAAATTATGTTTAATTACTTCAGCAGGACTATATCCAAAATTTTCTGTTAAAATATTTCCACAGTAAAAATAAGCAAAATAAAGCCATACGGGTCCAGTACATTGAATTACAAAATAAGAAATAAAAGTTTTTAAATTCGTTTTTTGTTTTAAAATATCATTATTATCGATTTGTTTTGGGTCTAAACCGGTTTTTTCTAGACTAGATTTTATTCTTCTCTTTGCATCAATAAAGTCAGGAGTTTCTTTAAGCGTTGTACGTGCCATAGTACCGGTAATAGCTACCAACGCACCAAATACAAAAGCATAACGCCAATTTAAATTTCCGGAAGTTACGATAGTAGCTACTCCAAGTGCTGCTAAAGTTCCAAGGGTAGAAAAAATTGTGACTGACGCTACAGCAGGATATTGCATAGGAGGTTTTACCATTTCCGTAATATAAAGTTGAGCACCAACTACCTCAGTAGAGGAGGAAATACCTTGAATAGCTCTAAAAAGTGTAACCATTATTGTAGCAGCAAAACCTATTTCATCATAAGAAAGAAGAATAGCCATACCAATACAGGTGCAAGCCATCATTATAGTCGTAATTATAATTACCGGTTTACGCCCTATATTATCCCCTATCTAGCCAAATAGTAATGCCCCAAAAGGTCTAAATACAAATGTTGAACAATACGCAAAAGCAGAAAGTACTTTTACTGAATAAAGATTATCAGGAGAGAAAAATATTTTATTAAGTAATACAGCCATATGAACATATAACATCAAATCAAAATATTCTAAAAAATTTCCTATAGATAATAAACTTATAGCCTGTTTTTGTTTTCTACTTAAACTTGTCTGCTCTTTTTGATATCCTAACATAATTCCTTTATAAAAAAATAAACTGCAAAAAAGAGTTATATTTTTTTATATGTAAGTCAATAAAAAAGTAAAGGATTAGTAAGAAATATTTACAAAACTTAAAGCTTCTTTAACTAATGGAATAGTTATTTTTCTCTTAGAAGTTAACGCAAAGTTATTGATATACTCTAATATTTCTAAAATTCTGTTATATTCTCTAGGCAAATTCACTAATAAAAAATCTATTACTATTTGTGATATTGTTACAGAAGATGTAGCAAAATGTTTAAATATTAAAATTTTAATTAATTCATCGTCAGGAGGATAAAGCAGAACATTTAATATAGAATTAATACGTGATGATAGATCAGGTAAGGTAAAATTTTTACCTTTATTATTAGATGTAAGTAAAAGATATTTTTGCTTTTCATTAATAAGATTAAATAGATGAAGCAATGCTGTTTCCTGCCAATTTTCTATATCCTCAATAATGAAAGCAGTATGATTTGCTAAAATCTTATCATCAAAAAAAATATCTTTGATTATATAAGCATTGCTTAAATTTTGCCATATTTTGGTTAGATAGGTTTTGCCTGAAGAGGCAGGTCCTTTTATTAGTAAAGTAAGTTTATAAGGATTAACACCAAAGCTATTCTGCCAATTTTGCAAAGCATTATAAACTAGAGCATTAGACTCAGAAACAATAAATTCTTCAGGATGATATTTTGAAGAATTATTAAAAGGAAATATATATTGCATTTATTGAATATGTCATCCCGTGGCTTGTCCACGGGATCCAGAAAAATAATTTAAAAATGTAGGTTATCAATATTTTTTACTGGATACCATGGCGATGTCGATGTTGTTGCATAGCTCCAAAAAAGCACTTGGTATCATCCCGTGGCTTGTCTGCGGTATGGACACCTCGGATGTTTTTCGATCCACGCAGGCAATGCCACGAGCAAAGTGAGTGCGGCAATCTCATTTTATTATCCTGAGATTGCTTCATCAAAACTTACAGTTTTTCCTCGCAATGACGATTACTAGATCCCGTGGACAAGCCACGGGATGACAGCTAAATATACTTACTGTTCTCTTCCCTAATATACTCTATCAACTGCTCGATCGATAATACTTCTTGTTCCGTAGTGCCGAGTCTTCGAATAGTTACTTGTTTATTCTCTTTTTCTTGTTTTCCGATTACCGCAATCATTGGTACTTTCTGGTTGGAAAATTCACGAATTTTATAGTTAATTTTATCGGGTGATATATTAATATCAACTCGCACGCCACTCTCAATTAAAGCTTTTTGTACTTCTAAAGCATAATCGTTTAAATCACTTGTAATGGTAGCTATTGCAACCTGTACAGGAGCAAGCCATAAAGGAAAACGCCCGGCATATTCTTCAATTAATATCCCAATAAAACGCTCAAGCGAACCAAGTATTGCCCTATGTAACATCACAGGTCTTTTTTTCTCACCGCTTGCTGCAACATAGCTAGCATCTAAACGCTCAGGCAAAACAAAATCCATTTGCAGAGTTCCACATTGCCATTGACGCCCTATTGCATCGGTTAACACGAATTCAAGCTTAGGACCATAAAAAGCACCCTCGCCCGGGTTTAATGTATAGCTATAACCAGCTTTCTCTACTGCCTCTTTTAGAGCATTCTCAGCCTTATCCCAAGTCTCGCTACTCCCTGCTCTAACCTCCGGACGATCAGAGAATTTTACCTTTATATCAGTAAAGCCGAAATCCTTATAAACCTCTGTCAGTAACTTACAAAAGCTAACTGTTTCATCAGTAATTTGCTCCTCCGCACAAAATATATGCGCATCATCTTGCACTAAACTTCGCACTCTCATCAAACCATGTAAAGCACCTGACGCCTCATTACGATGGCACAAGCCAAATTCTGACATACGAAGCGGCAAATCTCGATAACTTTTAATACCTTGTTTAAAAATCTGTACGTGACAAGGGCAGTTCATCGGCTTTAAAGCAAGTGTCTTATCGTCTGTTTCTAAAGCGAACATATCATCACGGAATTTTTCCCAATGCCCCGAAAGCTCCCAAAGACTTTTATCAACTAAAACAGGAGTTTTAACCTCAATATAACCGTTCTTACGAATCTTTCTTCTAATATATTGCTCAATAGTATTATATACACTCCAACCCTTATCGTGCCAAAATACCATTCCTTGAGCTTCTTCCTGAAAATGGAATAAATCAAGCTCTTTTCCTAATTTTCTATGGTCACGCTTTTCAGCTTCTTCGAGCATGAATAAATAGCTCTCTAGCTGCTCTTTAGTAGCCCAAGCCGTACCATATATACGCTGCAACACCTCATTTCGGCTATCACCACGCCAATAAGCTCCCGCAACTTTCATTAGTTTGAAATGTTTAACAAAGCCGGTAGATGGAGCGTGCGGACCTCGGCATAAATCAATAAAATTACCTTGCCTGTATAAACTAATAGGCTCATTTGACGGGATGGAGGCAATAATTTCAGCTTTGTAATGCTCACCTATCGATTTAAAAAACTCTACAGCCTTTTCCCTATCCCATAATTCTCTTGTTACTTTCTCATTCTTTTTAGCAAGCTCATGCATCTTAGCTTCTATAACTGCTAAATCATCAGTAGTAAAAGGTTTATCCCTAGCAAAATCATAGTAATAACCATTTTCAATAGCAGGACCAATTGTTACTTGTGTTTCAGGAAATAATTCTTTTACCGCTTCTGCTGTTAAATGTGCGGCATCGTGCCTTATAACTTCAAGACATTCAGGATCTTTAGCAGTTAAAATACGTAAGCGGCAATCATTATCGATTTGAGTACTTAAATCCTTAAGATCGCCATTAATCTCAGCAATCATTGCTGCTTTAGCAAGCGATGTTGAAATAACTACCGCTATCTCAAACGCTGTAATATTTTTTTCAAACTGTTTTACACTCCCATCAGGGAAAGAAATATTTATCATTTTTTATTCTAACTTATTTTTCTTTTAAACGATCAGCTATTAATTTATATGACTCATAAGCTTTAGCTGGATCTTTTTCTAGCAATTCAAAACCTAGTCTTTCATTACTATTAATATGCCATAATTTACAAGTATCAGGGCTAATTTCATCAGTTAACATTACCAAAGATTCTTCACCGGTAAATACCCGTCCGAATTCAAGATTGCATTCAACAAGCCGAATACCGATGCCGATGAACAAACCGCTTAGGAAATCATATATACGTAAAGCTTGCTTTTTAACTGTATTGATTTCATCTTTAGTTAACCAACCAAAATTTAATATTTGATGCTCATTAACTATCGGATATTTAAACTCTCGACTTTTTACTTTAAAGTCAATTATTGGCTTATCAAATACAAAGCCTTCATCCATACCAAATTCTTTTACAAACCTACCACACGCAACAGAAGATACAACTACTTGCAGAGGAAACATCTCAACATATTGAATTAACTGCTCTCTCATATTCAGCTTTTCAATAAAATGATTTTCAATGCCAATCATTTCAAGCTTATTCATTACAAAGGAAGAGATATTATTATTAAGCACTCCTTTGCCTGATACATCAATAATTTCACCATTTTCTAAAGTAGCTTTATCAGAAAAAGCCATTACAAGTAAAAACTCTTCTTCAGAAGAATATAGGGTTTTACTTGAACCTTCATATAATTTTTTTTTCATATATTATTTTTTAAAATTTATTTAGCATCATTGCGAGGAAAAACTATAAGTTTTGTACGTGTGCAATCTAGTTAGATCTAGTTCCCAAGCCACGGTATAACATTTAAAGGCTTCTGAATCCTCGCCGTTGTTAAGAATGACATTGTGTATATTTTTCGACCATGTAACAAAGCCCCTTTGTAACAATAATATATAAAAGAAGTCTAAGACTTTTTTAGCAACTCAATTGTTTTCGAAAAGTCCAAAATATACTCTTCTTGCTTCTCTAAATCTTTAATTTTGAGGTTGTTATTTGCTTGTTCTTCATCACCAATAAAAACAATAAATTTGGCATTTTCATTTAAAGCTCTTTGCATTCTTTTTGCCATTTTACCACTTACTTCTATTAAAACAGGTATATTATGCAAGCGTAATTGATCAGCTATTTTTAAAGAATGTGAAATATTATTTTCGCCTATCGGTAATACAAATATCGGAGTTACCGAATCTATATTATATTCCCGCATCAAGGCTATTCGCTCAATTCCTGCTGCAAAACCTATTGCTGGTATTTCATCGTTATTACCCATGATGCGACTAAGCCCATCATAACGCCCGCCGGCAAGAATAGTGGATTGGCTTCCTAGCTTTGTAGTCGTGAATTCAAAAGCGGTATGGCAGTAATAATCAAGTCCTCTAACCAGACGTGCATTTATGGTATATTTCACGCCTAAAATATCGAGATATTTTAATAACTCTTCGAAATATTTTTTTGATTCCTCAGTATAATACTCCGATAAAACAGGGGCATTTGCTACTATCTTTTGATCAACTTCACTTTTAGAATCAAGAATCCGCATCGGGTTTTTAGTTAGCCTTATTTTACTATCTTCTGATAATTCATCCTTAAAATCGTTTAGATATTCTACTAATTTTTGCTGATAAGTAGAACGTGACTGACTGCAACCAAGAGAGTTTAACTCTAAAGTAGTATCGGCTAAAACCTCTAAACTTTGAAGTATATCTACGGCTAGCTTTAAAGTTTCAGCATCAGAAATAGCACCTTTAGCTCCTAAATATTCATAATTTAGCTGGTGGAATTGTCTTTGACGTCCTGCTTGTGGTCTATCATAACGAAAAACAGGACCAGTAGAAAATAATTTGAGAGGTAGTTTATGCTGCAAGCCGTTTGAGATAAAAGCTCTTACAATCCCTGCTGTAAATTCAGGACGTAGAGCTACCGATTCGTCACTTTTATCTAAAAAGCTGTAGATTTCTTTACTAATTACGTCAGAGCTTTCACCCATTGAGCGATTAAAGACTTTGGTATATTCGAGTATTGGCGTGCTCATTTGCTTATAGCCATATAATTCCCCAACCTCTTTTGCTTTTTTGATTATATAGTCATGAACTTTATAATCATCCGGTAAAAGATCTTTCATTCCTCGAAGTGGTTGGAGTTTATCGGTCATTATACTAGTTTTGTTTTTTTGTTATTAACGATGAGAGTCGAGGTCTACTGTGTCACCCCGTGACTCGTTCACGGGGTCCAGAAAAATAATTAAAAATACTACGTATTTTTTACTGGATCCCGTGGACAAGCCACGGGATGAGATAGAAGTAAACTATATTTCTTTCTTCATAAAAAATGATCTAACAATATATAAAACAAATATCGTAACAAACCAAATTAATAAAGCACGTCCTGCAGTATGTAAATTAAATTCACCATCAAATACTTGAATAAATAACAAATATACACATGCACATATAATAAAAGGAGCAATAATATATACCAAAGGACATTTAAAAGGTCTTTGAGCATTAGGTAGTCTTGTTCTAAACAACAACACTATTGTTGCAACAGTTATGTAGTCAATAATTGCTCCCATCGAAGTTAATTGGGTCAATAATTCCGTTGAACAAAATCCTCCAAGAATAGCAGCTAAAGATGCAAATATTATAATTGTAATATATGGGCTATCATATTTAGGATGCAATTTTGCAAAGCTTTTTGGTAGTAACCCATCACGTGCGATAGCGTAAAAAATACGTGAAGTACCATAAATATTCATCATTAACACCGTCATCATACCGCAAACTGCACCGGTTGCAACGATAGCTGAGCCGATTTTACTGTTGTTAATAGTTAAAGCATAAGCAAGAGGTTGATCATTATTTAACTGATCAAAAGGTGCAATACCCGTAACAAGACCTGCCATCCCCACATATACTATAGTAGTTAAAACGAGCGAGCCGATAATACCGATCATTATATCACGCTTTGGGTTTTTACACTCTTCAGCAGCAGTTGCAATTGTTCCAAATCCTGTAAATGCTAAGAATAAAATTGATGCACCGACTAAAACGTTACTAAAACCAAACGGCATAAAATTGCTCCAATTAGTTGCATCAAAATGTGGAGCAGCAGCAATTATAAAGACGAATATCGCCGCCATTTTAATAAATACTAAAATAGCATTTAATTTTTTACTGTCTTTAGTACCTAAAAATAGAATAAACCCAATAAATACCGAAATTAAAAATGCAGGTAAATTTACTATACCGCCATTTGTCGGCACTGTGGTTAAAGCTTTTGGCAATTCAATTCCACCAGCTGCGAGTATCCCTTGTACGTAACCAGACCAACCAGCAGCAACTATTCCTGAAGCAACTCCTAGCTCTAATATTATAACGCTACCGATCATCCAAGCAAATACTTCACCGAATGCAACATAGGAATAAGTATAAATACTACCGGATGTCGGAAGCATAGCAGCAAGCTCAGTGTAAACAAAGGCTACAAAAATACAGGTAATACCGGCAATCGCATAAGATATCATAACAGCAGGACCTGCATATTTAGCGGCAATAATTCCAGTGACAACGAACACGCCAGTACCGATCATAGCACCAAGTCCAAGTAGTATTAGGTCAAATGCTCCAAGGGTCTTACTAAGACCGCTCGAGCTACCTATTTCTTTTACTGATTCAAAACTTTTCTTTCTTAAAAAACTCATTAGTTTCTCCTGTTTTTATTGAGCTTATTTTTTATGAATTATGTATCATACTTAATGTCACCCCGTGGCTTGGGAACTAGGTCCAGAAAAATAATTTAAAATACTACGTATTTTTCACTGGATCCCGTGGACAAGCCACGGGATGACGTTAAAGTTGACTGGATTCCCGCCTACGCAGGAATGACATCCCTAGTAATCCAGCCGCCGCCAAGTACTCTTGTGCCGTCATAAATAACGCATGCTTGTCCAGGGGCAACAGCCTTTTCTTCAGACAAAAACTTTACTTTCATTCTGTCACCCTCAAGCTTACTTATTTCAGCTAAACGAGGGGGTCTTGTTGAGCGGACTTTAACGCTTACTTCCAGCTTCTCGCCATCTTTTAGGCTACCGGCTAGCCAATTCACATCCTTAATTACGAATTCCTGCACGTTTAACGCAGATTCTGGACCTACATATACTATATTACTATTAGGATCAATCTTTATCACATATAAAGGCTCGTGGTAAGATATGCCAAGACCACGTCGTTGTCCTATAGTATAGTTAATTATGCCGCTATGAGTTCCTAACTCAAAACCATTTATATGCAAAATTTTACCGCTTTCGCTTGCGTTAGGACGTATTTTATTTATTACGTTCTTATAATTCCCATCAGGTACAAAGCAAATATCTTGACTGTCAGGCTTATCTGCTACCTCAAGTCCAAATTTACTAGCAAGTTTTCTTGTCTCGTCTTTAGTAAGAGCTCCAAGCGGGAAATCCAAATATTCAAGCTGTTCTTTAGTAGTTGCAAATAAAAAATAACTTTGATCTTTTAAAGGGTCAAGTCCCATATGAAGTTCTGGACCATTATCACCATTTATTTTTCGTACGTAATGACCTGTAACAAGCTTATCAGCTCCAAGTTCTTTAGCAGTTTTGATTAAGTCCCTGAATTTTACGGATTTATTGCATTGTACGCATGGCAAAGGCGTCTCACCTCGCAAATAGCTATCAACAAAATTATCTATTACCGATTCTTTAAATTTACTTTCATAATCAAGCACATAATGAGGCATGCCAAGCTTATTTGCTACCATTTTAGCATCATAAATATCCTGACCTGCACAACAAGCATTTTTCTTAGCCGTAGCCATACCATGATCGTATAATTGCAGGGTAATACCTATTACATTATAGCCTTGCTCGCACAATATTCCAGCAACCACTGAACTATCAACGCCGCCAGACATCGCAACGACTAAAGTAGACTGTCTATCATTTGAGTTAATCATAAGAACTTCTAAACAAACAGCAAATTATACTAGATTTACGATAAATTACAACCAATTATTTATGAAAAATTTAAATTTTAATGTTATTCTCGATTAGGCTGTAAATTACTATCTTTTATTATATTAGAATGCTATAAACATATATTTTTGATAAACTAATAATATGTCGTTGCAATATAAAAAATCCCTTAAAACTTTATGTAAAATAGTTACTGCATTAATATTTATTTATTTGGTGCTGGTTATTTTAGAATATGCCCACCAAGGTTTTATAAATGATTTATCGATGCAAAAAGTGGATTTATCAGTTCAAAATTCTATGAAAGAACCTGTTTATTTAGTTTCTTATGCTGATGGTGCAGAACATATTTATCGTAACCAGAATGCGACAAGTCATTATGCAATCAATAAAGGTATAGATTTTATACTTAATTATAAGAAAAAACATATTGATCAAACATTTATTGAAAAACATCAAGAAATTTTTAATGAAAAAGCAGGAGCGGGTTTATGGTTATGGAAGCCCTATATCATACTTGAAACAATGAAAAATGCTCCCGAGGGAGCTATTATAGTATATTTAGATTCAGCTTTTATTATCAAACAACATATTAGCAATCTGACTAATCTGTTAGGCAATAATGATGTATTACTGGTACATGATCGTGATCGTAAAAACGGCAGTTTTGTAAAAGGTGAAAGCTTTGCCTTGATGAATTGCCTTAATGAAGAATGTAGAAATGATGATCATATTTGGAGTGCTGTTATTGTAGTACGGAACACTGAGCTTGCTCGCTCTTTTATTGAAAAATGGCTGAAAAGTTGTGAGGATATTAGAGTCCTTTCAGGTAAAGATTATAATATTCATCCTAATTATGACGAATATAAATGGCATCACTCAGACCAGTCAGTGCTTAGCCTTGTATATCACCAAAATCCGCAATCAGTTAAAGTAATAGAATATGAAGAAACTATGCCAATTTTAAGTTGGTTTCATCGTAAAAATTCGAATAGTTCGCCGTTAAAAGCTTGGTACAGCATATATGGTATAGATCCAGTAATTAATTTTAATACTAATGGTAAAGCATTGCCGTCTACAGCTCTTATAAATACTTCGCCAATAGTTAAATTACGTAAATGGATTAGTGAAAACTTTTATTAACGAATCAATTTAATATTAGCATCCTTAATTTTCAGTTCTGCCCATATTTTATCAGTAGTGTATATAATCATGTTATGGTACATACCAGTAGCAATACATGCTCTATCACCTAGAGATAAACCATATTGCTTAGTAAAACTTGTTAACTTACCTGCTTCTATTGCAATCTCTTTTGAAAAAGGAATAATTGTTGGAACAATATCAGTAATTATTTTATCAATTTCATGCATTGGAATATTGGTTCTTACAAGAACACTAACAAGCTCACTTAAGTTAACGCTTGATATACTACTATTTGCTATAATCTCTTCTATTAATTTATAACCTGTCTCTTTTTTTAAAAGTGTAATTACTTCTGAAGTATCAAGTAAAATATGTTCTGATTTTAACAATGATTTATTCTTTTGCTGCATCTTCTTTTCTCATAAGCTTTAATTCTTTATTTAGATCAATATTTTTATACTTATCTAATATATTTCGGGCTTTTTCTATATTTGAATGAAAAGTTGATACTATTAATTCTGAATCATTATATTTTATTGTTACCTCATCACCTGTTTTGAGTTTCAACTTTTTTCTAACTTTTATAGGAATTGCAAGTCTACCATTATTATCAATATAACTTTTCTGTACTATCATAAAAATAATTGTTTTCTTAGATTTTACTGTTTTTAATAAAATTAATCAATTAATTAAAATCTTATGTTTTGATAATTACTTATTTTTTCACATCTCGTACTTTAAAGAAGCTATAAGACAAGGTAAGTACTTTTACATCTCTCATTTCAGGATCGTTTTCAAAATCCTTATCTATATAAAACGTGACTGGCATTAAAACTTTCTCGCCGGCTTTTAATAATTGTTCTTCGAAACAAAAACAATGAATCTTTACAAAATATTTTCCTGCTTTATTAGGAGTAACGTTATAAATTGAAGTTCCTATAATATCGTTATCACTTAAATTTTCTGTTTCATAAAAAACTAGAGTATTTTGCCCCGGAACAATCTGGACTCGCTGCTGTCTTGGAATAAAACGCCAAGGTAGATTTTTATCGACATTAGCATCAAACTCAATAATTATAGGTCTAGTTCCTTTGACTTTAGAGTAGATACTTACTGTTTCTCTATTAGTAGTGCCGCCATATCCCGTAACTTTACAAAATAAGTTATAAAGCGGTACGGCAGCAAAGCTAAGTAGTACCATACTAACTATTAGTCCTAGCAAGGAAAACGCTAAGCTTTTATTAGATTTTTTAGACATTATTTGATTTTATTTAAAAATACTCTAGAAATAGTTTATTTTAGAACATATATATGATATTATAAAGAAAATTAATTGGTAAGGTTAGTAATGACTAGTAATATTAATGCATTAGCAATCTCTAGTGAATCTGGCTTTTATAGCTACTTACAGAAA
The DNA here is from genome assembly GCF_000012385.1 of Rickettsia bellii RML369-C. Classification (NCBI taxonomy): domain Bacteria; kingdom Pseudomonadati; phylum Pseudomonadota; class Alphaproteobacteria; order Rickettsiales; family Rickettsiaceae; genus Rickettsia; species Rickettsia bellii. Next base: position 588,058 of record NC_007940.1, on the reverse strand, counting down.
ATTAATAAAATTCCTTCGCTAACGCAAGAAGAAGAATTTTTGCTGGCTAAATCTTATTTAGAGCAGAATGATCTGCAAGCTGCACATAAGCTAGTAACTAGCCATCTTAAGTTAGTTGCAAAAATTGCAACTGGTTATAGAACTTATGGTCTTCCTGTTACCGAATTAGTATCGGAAGGTAATATAGGTTTAATGCAAGCAGTGAAAAAATTCAATCCTGAGCTTGGTTTTCGTTTATCAACTTATGCTATGTGGTGGATTAAAGCAGCTATTCAAGAATATATATTAAAATCTTGGTCATTAGTAAAGATGGGTACGACTGCTGCACAGAAAAAATTATTTTTTAGCCTCAGTAAAATTAAAAATAAAATTACTAATTTATATTCAAGAGCTATTACAAGCGATGATTTTGTCCAAATCGCTGATGAATTAGGCGTTTCAGTTAGTGAAGTGTCCGATATGAATATAAGGCTTTCCGGTTCTGATTTATCGTTAAATAATACTATAAATAATGATGATGCAAGTTCAGGCGAGTTGATAGAATTACTGCCTGAAACACGCCCAAGCCCTGAAGCTATAGCCATTAGTAAAGAAGATATGACTCATAAGAGAGCTTTATTATCCAGTGCTATGAAAGTTTTAAATGCCAGAGAATTACGTATTTTAACAGAGCGTAAATTGCAAGATACTCCTAAAACTCTTGATGTTTTAAGTAGTGAATATAATATTTCTAAAGAACGTATTAGACAAATAGAAAATACTGCTTTTGAGAAGATAAAGAAATTTATTTTAAGTAGCGATGCTATTAAAGCTAATTAGATTTTTAATAGGAAAACATAATGGAAGTATTTAATACAAGTGAAGCAAAAAATAAACTTTATGAGCTTATGAATTATGTTTCCGAAGTACATAAACCTATTTATATTAAAGGTAGGAAAAGCAAGGTAGTATTAATTTCAGAAGAAGATTATCGTAATATGGAAGAAACTTTATATTTACTATCTATTCCAAATATGCATAAGTCTATAGTTGAAGGACGAAAAGAACCAATAGAAAAGTGTAGCGATAAACTAGATTGGTAATTTTTTATAAATGTATGTAATTAGTTACACTAAACAAGCACAGAAAGATGCTAAAAAAATAGCACGAGCTGGTTTAAAGAATAATGTAGAACTATTATTAAATATAATCAGTACTGATCCCTGGAAAGCTTACCCTCCATATGAGAAACTCATCGGTGACCTAAGTGGTTGCTATTCAAGAAGAATTAACATTCAGCATAGATTAGTTTACGAAGTTTACAAAGAAGAGAAAATTGTAAAGGTTTTTCGTATGTGGACACATTATGAGTAAATATGAGTGAATTATTAACTAAAAAAATCTCAGCTTTTATTATTACTAAGAATGAAGCTGCAAGGATAGAGCGGGCTATAAATAGCGTAAAAAATATTGCTGATGAGGTGATAGTTGTAGATAGCGAAAGTACTGATAAGACGGTAATAATAGCTGAAAGCTTGGGAGCTAAGGTAGTAGTTAAGCCATGGCTTGGTTATGTAGGGCAGAAATCTTTTGCTGAAACTATATGTAAAAATGATTGGATTCTTAATATTGATGCTGATGAAGAACTTTCTAAAGAGTTGCAAGACGAAATAGAATACATCTTTGCCTCTCAAAATCAAGATCGTTATTTGGCTTATCAAATAAAGCTTTTAATAATGCATCGTAATGATACACGCCCTAGAATTTTTGCCCCTTATAATAAATGCACTAGATTGTATAATAAAAAATTTGCTAGTTTTGCAAATACTATAAATAGCACCACTCATGATTCGGTAGTATTTAATAAGGATGTTGATTTTGCAAATAAAATCTATACATTAAATGAAGCTGCTTATCACTATTCAGGTACTTCGATCGAGCAGCTAGTAGCTAAAGCAAATTTTTATTCCGGTGAGCAAGCAAAGGATTTAATTAAGCAAGGTAAAAAGCCGTCAAATATTCGGATAGCAACCGAAATGATATGGTGGTTTTTCAAAGCATTTTTTATTAGAAGATATTTTGTATTCGGCTTTGATGGTTTTGTAGATTCAATGATTTTTGCTTTTGCAAGATTTTTACGGCTTGCGAAGTTGAGAGAGTTATCACTGCAATGTAATCCCGCAACTCGATCGCAGGATCTCAAGACACAGTTTGTTATACAAGATCCCGTGGACAAGCCACGGGATGACAATATTGTATGACAATTTAGAAAATAAAGAAGTAATTATGAAAGAAAATTTTAACGTTAGTAAATTAAAGAATGGTTTAACGATTTTAACATATAATATGCCTTATGTTAATTCGGTGGCAATAAATTTGATAGCCAAAGTTGGTAGCCGTTATGAAAATCCGGGAGAAGAAGGAATAGCACATTTTCTTGAACATATGGCTTTTAAAGGTACTAAAACCAGAACAGCAAAACAAATAGCTGAAGAGTTTGATTCTATAGGGGGGCATTTTAATGCTTATACCGGTCATGAAAAGACAGTATATTATTCAAGAGTGTTATCTGAAAATTGTAATAAAGCACTAGCAATAATTGCTGATATAGTACAAAATTCTGCTTTTGCTGAAGAAGAAATAGCAAAGGAGTATCAGGTAATTTTGCAAGAAATAGCACATGCTCAAGATAATCCTGATGATTTAGTATATGAAAAGTTTTATAATAGTGTGTTTAAAGATCAGCCACTTGGTAAACCGATACTTGGAACAAGCAAAACTATTGAGACTTTTAATAGGGATCATTTCTTAAAGTTTACAGGTAAACATTATAATGCTGAGAACTTTTATTTATCGATTGCAGGTAATGTTGACCATGAAGAAATAGTAAAAGAAGCAGAACGTTTATTTTCTTCTTTAACACAAGGAGAGAAAAGTAATTTTTCACCTGCAAAATATATAGGCGGTCATAGCTTTATAAATAAAGATTTAGAGCAAACTACTTTAATATTAGGCTTTGAAGGAACATCTTACATTAATTTAGAAAGGCTTTATCAAACTCAGCTACTTGCTATAATATTTGGCGGTGGGATGTCTTCAAGATTATTCCAACATATTCGTGAAAAATTAGGGCTTGCATATGCAGTAGGTAGTTATAATAGCCCATATTTTGATAGCGGAGTATTTACTATTTATGCAAGTACGGCACATGATAAATTAGAGCTATTAGCCGCAGAGCTGAAGAACGAAATAAAGAGAATGGCAGAGCAAGTAAAACAAGAAGAGATCGAAAGAGCTAGAACACAAATCCGCAGTAATTTGCAAATGGCTCAGGAAAAAGTAGCTTATAAATCAGAAGAGATAGGCAAAAATTATGCTGTTTTTGGTAAATATATCTCACCTGAAGAGATTATGGAAATTATCATGAATATAAAAGCTGCGGATATTATACAAACAGCAAACCGAATATTTAGTAGCTCTGCTACATCTGCTGTTATTGGTCCTAATAACCTAAGCGGGTTTTAGTGATTTTGTTACGTAAATACCAAATACGCCATTGCGAGTGGGCATTGTTACGTAGATCGGAAAACGCCCTCGGTGTCATCTAGTTGCTTGACCACGGCATCCAGAAAATAATAAAAAATACTAATTTTATTAGTATTTTTTAGCTGGATCCCGTGAATAAATCACGGGATGACAGGGGAAAATGATCCAAGCAACAATGCCGCCACGGTATAACACCGATCACTTTTTTCGATCTACACAACAATGCCTTGCGAGTGAGCGTGGCAATCTCAGGAGTATCATACTGTTTCATAAGATTGCCATGCTCATTTCATTTACCGAACTCATGACGATTTAGTACGCTTAATACCAAAAAAAATTCATTACCCATAAATCTAGGTTATTAAGCCTTTTACTTGTGAATTCCATAATTTTTGATAAAGCTTACTATTTTTTAACAGCTCTGAGTGGCTACCATCTTCAGTGATACTACCTTTATCAAAAACTAAAATCCTATCCATATTAAGCAGAGTCGATAATCTATGAGCAATAACTATCACAGTTTTATTTTGCATTAAATATTCCATTGATTCTTGAATTAAGCTTTCTGTTTCACTATCTAGGCTACTTGTTGCTTCATCAAGAATTAGGATAGGTGCATTTTTTAAGATAGCCCTTGCTATAATAACTCTCTGACGCTGACCACCTGAGAGGTTGTTACCTCGCTCACCACACATAGTATCATACCCTTCAGGTAACTTACTAATCACCTCATGTATATGAGCGGCTTTTGCTGCTTCAACTACCTCTTCAAATGATGCTTCTTTACGACCATATCTAATATTTTCTAAAATAGTACGATGGAAAAGTATCGGCTCTTGCGGGATAAGGCTAATAGCTTTTCTTAAAGAATCTTGCGTTACATTTTTGATATTTTGACCATCAATTAAAATCATGCCATCTTCGATGTCATGTAATCTGGTAATTAAGCTAATGAAAGTTGTTTTACCTGATCCAGAAAACCCAACTAATCCTACTTTCTGCTTACTCGGAATTAATACTGATTTATTACGGAATAAGTTATTATTATGATGGTAATTAAATGTAACATTTTTAAATTCAATAATGCCATCTTTTATATCTAAAGGAGAGGCGTTTTCTATATCGGTTATAATATGTGGTCCCATTAGCGATAGACCTTGATTAAATGCTCCCACCTGTTCAAACATATCACCGATTTCTTGGGTTAAATCCCAAATATTATCCGATACGTTTATGCACAAGGTTAACACTAGCACACAATCACCTATGGTTATAGCTAGCTCACTACGAAGTGTTGAGAGGTAGTAAATCATGACAAAAATCATTATCGAGCAAGAAGTACCAAGAGCGTAACGAAGTTTGAACATAAAAAACTGCATAGTTTGCTCATCAGCTACAGCATTTTCTACCCTTGTTTCTAAATGTTGACGCTCGAATTTATGGGAGGTGAACATTCTAACAGCATTGATATTGCTGATTGCATCAACAATACTACCAACAACAAGCGATTGGCTTCGTGCATAATTTAGCGAATATCTATTAATGTTACCTGAAAATAAAACGCTAAGCCCTAAGAAAACTGTAATCCATATAATAAATATGGTGGCAAAAATATAATGTACCGAATATAAAGCAACTAGTGCAAAAGCAATAATTGCTAGCTTGCGGAGAATTTTCTCACCAAATATCGAAATTATCATTTCAAATGATATAGCAGTCTCAGTAATTCTATTGCTAATATGCCCTGCTAGATTGTCTTGAAAGAATTTATGGCTGTGATACTGGGTATAATTATAAAGCTCATTTAATATCTTTCCTTTAATAACCGGCATGGTTTTTAAATATAAATAATCGTATGAGCGGTAAGCGATATTAATTCCCTCCCACCAAAGAGCGTAAAATACTGCCCAATAAATCATTGAAGATAAAAGATTATGTGCATTATCGTCACTAAATGACTCAATTAAATCGATAATCTTTTGCAATAATATACTATCAACTGCCGGAATCATACCAAATATGATACAACTAGCAGTTAATAAGAGAATTTTAACTTTATCGAATTTTAAAAAATAAATACCTAAACTAAGCGTCGATTTGGATAAAGTAGGATATTTTATCACTATAATGTTACCTCATATTTTAAGAAAGCAGTGTATTTAACTTAATTTTTTTGTAAAAATATATCTAAAACTATTAAATATATTGAAAAGTCTTGCTTCTTGTATTAAATAGTGTTACAAAAATCAGAAAATAAACTCAAAATCATTGAGAAATGCAAGAAAAAGAATTATCTAATAATTTTTTAGAAGAACAAAAAGACATGAAAGATGATAATTCTCCATTCTTCGATGTAAAATATATTTGCCAAGCAAGCCTGTTAATTACTGATTCTATCCGTAAAGGATATGATGTTACGCAATTGCCAAACGGTGATGTTAATGTTACAGAAATAAGAATAGTAAATGTTCATTATAATTGGAACTCCGAAAAAGGAAAATTTGTTAAAACTAATCAGATAGAATTTGATAATAGCAAAGGCGGCTAATTAAATCAAATACAGAAATTTATTAGTTATGGTTTTGTAATATATGGAATTTGATCAAGTATTATTATCAAGAATTCAGTTTGCTTTTACCATAAGCTTTCATATCATATTTCCCGCATTTACTATAGGTCTTGCAAGCTTTCTGGCAGTCATTGAGGGGTTATGGTTAAAAACAGGAAAAACTGTTTACCAGGAAATATATAAATTCTGGGTAAAGATTTTTGCAGTTACTTTCGGTATGGGCGTAGTTTCTGGCGTCGTAATGTCCTATCAATTTGGTACTAATTGGTCAAATTTTTCTGATAAGGTCGGCAACGTACTTGGTCCATTACTCGGCTTTGAAGTTTTTACCGCTTTCTTTTTAGAATCCTCCTTTCTCGGCATCATGTTATTTGGCTTTAATAAAGTCAGCAAAAAAGTACATTTTATTTCTACTTTAATAGTTGCTATTGGCACTGTTATTTCAGCTTTTTGGATACTTTCAGCTATTAGCTGGATGCACACCCCTACCAGCTTTGAAATTAGGGATGATGGGCTTTTTTATCCTTTAAATTGGCTTGAGATTATCTTCAATCCTTCTTTCCCATATCGTTTTCTTCACATGCTTACGGCAGCTTATCTAACCACTTCGTTTGTTATTGGCGGTGTAGGAAGTTTTTATTTACTAAATAACCGCTATAAAGAACATGCTAAAATTATGCTTTTTATGGCAGTATTAATGGCATTATTTGTTGCTCCTGTTCAAGTATTTATTGGTGATCAGCATGGCTTAAATACTCTTAAATATCAGCCTGTTAAAGTTTCAGCTATGGAAGGAATTTGGGATACAGAAAAAGGGGCAGCTTTAAATATTATTGGCTTTCCGGACAAAGAAGAAGAAAAAACAAAATATGCTCTCCAGATACCATATGCTAGTAGCTTAATCTTAACTCATAGCTTGGATGGTGAAATAAAAGGACTAAAAGAATGGTCAAGAGACGAACGTCCACCGGTTGCTACAGTATTTTATAGCTTTCGTATCATGGTCGGGATTGGTTTTTTAATGGTATTTACTGGCATCGCCGGATTATATCTTTATTTAAAGAAAAGATTATATAATGCTAAATGGTTTCAATATTGGTATATGTTAATGTCACCATCAGGCTTTATTGCAGTTTTAGCCGGCTGGTTTGTCACTGAAGTAGGCAGACAACCTTATATTGTCTATAATATTTTAAGAACTGCCGATATGGCATCACCAGTGCTAGGCAAATATGTGTTTATTTCTTTGATGGCTTTTATAGTAGTATATATGATTGTTTTCGGGGCAGGAATGTATTACATATTACGCCTAATCAAACAAGGAATAAAAGCCATAGATAATTCAGAAACATACGGAAAACTTGGCTTAAATAATCCTTTCTAAATTTCTACTTTCAGCTTTTTTCACTTCTGCTTTTTTTAAGATATTAGCCTCGATCATAAGCCATTTTAAGCGGTCTTCATAAGTGTTTCGCTCTTCCCCTCGTTAAAATTCATACTTTTAAATACCACTTATTTGTTGGACTCCTCTATTTCTCTTTTCAGCTTTTCTATTTCTTCTGTTGAAAGTTTAGTATACTTAATTATTTTTTCTATAGGTTCATTATATATTAGCATTTCTTTTGCTATCTCAGCAGCTTTTTTCATTTCTGTTTTTTTTAAGGTATTAGCCTCGATCATAAGCCATTTTAAGCGATCTTCATAAGTATTTCGCTCTTCCTCGTTAAAATTCATAACCTCAAGTACCGTTAAGGCTTTCTTTAAAACTTTATTATCTAGTTTTTTTGGCAGCTTATCTTTGTTTAATAAATCATGGCGAGTTAAAAAAGCTAGCCATATATCAAGAGAATCTTTAACCTTTTTTACTATATCTGTTAGCTCTTCTTTAGCATTAGTAAATTTATTTAGTTCTATTGTATGTAACTCTATATCTTCAAAATATACTAAGCCGGTTACTCTATCTCTTAACTCAAAGGCACTATGATAGTTTGCAGTATCTAGTAAAATTTAGTATATGAATACCTATTGTTTTATTTAATTTTGAATAGTCATCACCGGCTTTTAATTGTTCTGCATATAATTTAGACCAATAATATAAGGCTCTTTTATCATAATCAGCTTCATCGGTCACCTGTATTTCGATATTAAACATTTTACCAGCTTCACTTTTAGCCTTTACATCGAGAATAGATAATTTATCTGCTGCAAAATTTTTCGGATTATATGGATTAAGAAGCGTTACTTCTACAATTTGATCTTTTTCACTAACTATAGAATTAATAAGCGATATTAATAAATCCTTATTCTCCTCCACTCCGAAGATCTTTTTAAATGCTAAATCTACTCTTGGATTAACTTTGTACATATCTCTTTTATTATTCTATTTAATATTTTTATTATATCATTTTCTGAACTAAATATCCATAATAGTTAACTCATAATAGTGAGTCGCAAATAAGCAACGATATCTTAGCTTATCATAATTATATTCCGAATAAATCCAATATTTAAGGATTATACTCCTAGGTTCTATGAAGATTTCTAATATGAATTGTTTAAAGAAAATAATTAATCTTATTGATGTATACCTTTAATACTTCAAGATTTGGCAAGCCAAATTTCGGGATTCGTCTTTGCTCACGTAGTTTATCTACGTTCCGCAGACTCACCGCTTATTTGACTTACCAACTTTTGAAGTATTTGCGGTATATGTGCTTCTTTTTCAAAAAACTTTAGATAATAATGAACATCTAAGGTGAAAAGCAGGTTTACCTTAGATAAAGTTATTTAATTCCAAATAAAATTAAAGCATATTTTATAAAACTTCAGACAAGATAAATTTCAAGATAAGTCTACACAGCGTAAATTCACTTGTATCAAACTTTATAAAATATGCCGTACCATACCGGTTAATGGTTCTGTGTACAAAGTTTAAATTACTCAAATTAACCACCAAAGAGCATAACGTTGGTGGCCGGGGAGTTAGAAGAACCGTCACAGAACAGTTATAACAGCCTTTAGGTTTAAAACCTTGTACATAGCTACTATCTCCCCAACCATGACAAAGTTGAGGAGCATTTTTAAATGGATGATGCTAACCATCTGTGATCAAGGGCTTCTATACCCAAGGATAGCATTACTGCTATCCTTGCAAAGGATTTTAGCTAGCTTTTCTAAAATGTCAACTATATTTTCTATTAATAATAGAAAATATAAATTATTTTTTAATTAGCTACTTATTTGCAAATAGAAAATATATTTTTGGTAAATGAAGAGTTAATAGACGAGGTTTAATTACTCGTCTATTACTACTAAGACTGATATACTAGAGTGACGGAAGATTTTAGAGGCATTAGGACCAAGCATATAATCTCTTAGCTGCGGTCTAACTGCTGAGATTATTATTAAATCAGCTTTGATATCATTGGAACGCTTAATTATTTCATCGTAAACAGCACCGCTACCTATGTAATAATCAGCTTCAATTTCATCTGGTACATATTGTTTTATAAGCTCTTTTACTTGAGTTTGATATTTTGCTTTTTTTTCTGCAATCCAATTTTTAGGTAAATAATCTTCGACCATTTTCATACCAAAATCAGAAATCACATATATAAAATGTAGCTTTGCTTGAGAAGCTGTTGCAAACATTAAAGCTTTAGAAAGAAGAGCTTTCACAGACTTTTTATCTGCTAAGTCTATAGGTATAAGTATATTTTTAAACATGGTATTTCTATATAATACTCTAATAAATAGTTATTCTCTATTTCTGACCGAATCATGTTTTGGTAAAACAAAGTTTTGAGTATCGGCAAAATAGTTAATGTTAATATTGTTCAATAAATAATTAGAAAGTTTAAAACTTGCAACATTTCTATGAAAAGCACCAATAAATTTATCTAGCATATTAGAATCTACATCATTTCTAGTTACTAAAATTGCTGATACTTTTACAGTTGTTTGATCATCTGTAATACCTGGATATAAGCCTTTATGAAGCTCCGCTTTGCGAAAAGCTCTATTTTGTTGTATTAACTCTGCTATTTTATCGTTTTCAATTGAAACAAAATCAATTTCACATCTATTAGCAATTAAATTCACTAAAGGATTTGGATGTCCAACCATCATGATTATAGCATCTATTTCTTTTTGGCAGAATTTATCGATAGAATCTTCATAATTAATATCAGTATTTATTGGTTCTTTAGCAAATTTATATAGAGAACACATTGCATCATAAGTAATATTGCTGCTGGAATATTCTGGACCACTAGTTATTCTTTTTCCATCAATATCAGCAAAAAACTTTATCTTATCCTCATCTTTTACGATAACTGTAAAAAATTCATCATGTAAATTTAATAGCTGACGTAGATTTTGCATTTTTCCTTTATCGCTATAATAACCTATTCCATCATATGCTTCTACTGCAATATTTGCCTGCACTAAAGCTAAATCGATTTTACCTTGTTGCAATAATTTTAAATTTTCAATACTACCGTTTGTTGCTACAACTTCGCATACTATATTTTCATTATTTTTTTCATCTCCTATAATTGTTTTGCATAAATCAAGACCTATAGAATAATAACCTTGCAAAATAGAGCCAGTACCAATCTTAAAAACTTTTTGCTTTTGATCAGCATAAATATTACTACATGTAAGAATTATACTAAAAACAAAGCTATATAATATTAATTTAAGGTTATTCATATAATTAATTCGCATGATTTTCAGGCTGCTGTTCTTCTTTACTATCCCCAAGTTTTAACTCAAGTAAATTAATAGAGCCGATATTTATTCCTTTTTCAGAAAATTCAACATCAAACTTAGCTTTTTCTATATTAGAATAATCAGGATTTAAGTTATCTGATTCTTTAACTACAGCTTCATCGGAAGCTTTATTAACTGCTTTAGCAATAACTGTTTTAATAAACTTTTTAGAAAACATAATATTATTAGGTAATAACTTATCAATAATAGAGTGATAATTTTCAAGCTCAAACGATAACTTACCTTGCGGTAATTTATTAGCAAAAAATTGTAAAGCACCATTTAGATTGATTTTAGAGTTATGATCACAGCTAAAAACAAACTTTTCTATGTTAAAATTTTGTAAAATAGCAGAATTTTCACCATCTGGGGTAAATTTTAATAAAGCCGCAATATCTAAAGTAGCATTTTTAAAATTAGCTATATTCTTTTCAGAATCATAATTCATATTTAAAATCAATGAAATATCTTCGCTATCTGCTAGATTTTTCTTAGAAATAAAGAAAGCTAAATAATTAATTTTAAAAATCTCTTCATCATCTTTAAATATTAATAATGATTTATTATTAAGCTGAATCGATTTTATTACTTCTTTTAGATCATCATCTTTCGATATTTTATATAAAGGTTTATTAAATTTCCCTATTCCTTTTATATCCTCTTTACTACGCATATCATAGGTGAATGTTTTATCGCCGTAATTATCTACTTCTTTAATAAATGGTCCAAAATTTAAAGTAGCTTTTTTAGTACTAAACTTAATATTTAAAACAATATTCTCGCTTGAAAGCTCTTTAGAATTTACATGATCTATTAATTTTACTTTTGGATCTGTTATAGTAATTTTCCAGTGAAACGGATATCCTGAAAATTTAACTGTATTATAGGATATTTTAAGGTTATCCGATTCAGAATTTTTAATTAAATTTATTACATTGTTTTTCAAAGTATAAGCAGCAGCAAACCACACTATAGTAAAGGCTAAGAAAACAAAAATAAGTATTTTACGTATCACTTTTTTAATCCATCATTTTATGTTACGAGTAGCAGAAGGGAGACGTACTTTTATACCGTCTAATTTTTCAGTTAAAATAATCTGACACCCTAATCTAGAAGTATCCGTAAGACCAAAGGCTAAGTCAAGCATATCTTCTTCTTCTTCCTTAGGTTTTTCTAATTTGTTGTAAAATTCTTCCTCTAAAATAACATGACAAGTAGCACAGGCAAGAGAACCTTCACAAGCACCCTCAAGATCTATGCTATTACTATGAGCAACTTCTAAAATAGAAAGCCCTAGCGGTGCTTCTATTATTTTCTCTTCCCCATTATTTATAACAAATGTAACTTTTATTGTTTTTGACATTATCCTCTTTCTTCCTTATTTGATTTGATTGATATTTTTACCTTTCAACAAATCACTAATTACTATATTAATCTTCGTATTTAAAGATTTTTTTGTTTTAGATTTAAAATCTTTAACAGCATTATTAATTAAAGCACGATCTCGTGCATCTATTGCATGCTTTATGTTATTTAATAAACTACTGATTATATGCTTTTCGTTTTCTGATAGCAAATCTACTAATTCTTTAATAGCATGTTCTATATTAAAAATCAAAGATTCAGCTTCAATAACTGTTTCTTGTAATAATCTTGCAGCATGATCTAGTTTAGCATTTTTATAAGCATTTTCTAAAACCTTATCAACTTCACTTGTATCAATCCCGTAATCTGGCTTCACTTCTACGATATGTGAGGTATTACTTATTTTTTCGTAAGCAGAAACAGATAATATACCATCAGCATCAATAGAAAAAGTAACTTCCGCTCTAATACTTCCTGCTTTCATGGGAGGAAGTCCCTTTAGCTCAAACCTAGCCAAAGTACGGCAGTCTGCTACCATTTCACGTTCACCTTGTAGTATATGAAATTGTATGCCGGTTTGATTATCAGCATAAGTTGTGAATTCTTTTACCACAGAAATAGGGATCGGAGTATTTCGCATGATAATTTTTTCAACGATGCCGCCATACAATTCCATACCTAAAGATAAAGGTACTACATCAATCAATAATGAATCGATGTTCGGTGTTGTTAGATTCTCTGCTTGCAGTGCAGCCCCGTATACAATAGCTTTATCAGGATCAATATCTGAAAGAATATTTACTTTAAAAGCTTTATATAATTCCTCCTTAATTAATGTAATATGAGTTACACCACCTACTAAAATAATGCCATCTATGTTCGGATTTCCTGCTATTTCCAAGCATTCTTTGGCTATATTGATTGTACGACCTATTATAGGGGTAATTAACTGTTCAAATGTTTGTTTATCAAGCGATATATTATTGAACTCAAAATTATCTTGGTTCAATAATGCTTCTTTTGCCTTTTTAGCAAGCCGCAGAGTATCTAAATTATCAAGTAAACTAAATTTATTACAAAAATAATCAGCAATAATTTTATCTATATCATCGCCACCAAGCATATTATCGCCACTTGTTGCTATAACCTGAAAAACACCCTCTGTAATATTTAGAATTGATACGTCAAAAGTACCACCACCTAAATCATATACAAGATAACAACCTGTTTGGTTTTTATTTAATCCGTAAGCATAAGCAGCTGCAGTAGGCTCTGCAATCAGCCTTAGAACCTCTAAACCTGCAAGCCTTGCTGCAAGCATCACCTGCCCTCTTGCCGCATCATTAAAATGAGCTGGAACAGTAATAACGGCTTGAGTTACTTCAGTTGTAAGCTCTTTTTCTGCCTGTTGTTTTAGATATATAAAAACTTCTGCTGCAATTTCAGCAATCCGCATTTGCTTATTGGCAAAATTTAATTTAACTTCTTGGCTTTGCAGATCTATATAATCTTTAACTAAAGAAAAAAGAGCAGGAGTATTTAGAATTTCATTTAATGTTTTACCGAATAACCTTTTAATTGAACGTAAACCTTTATTACTACCTACTGTAATATTGTTATTCGTAAATTCTATAGTAGTTGGGATTAATTCTTTATTATCTTCAGTTTGTATAATTTTAACTTTTCTACCAACTGAAATAGCTATTAGCGAGTTAGTAGTACCAAAATCTATACCCACAGCTATTTTAACTTCTTGTTTAGATTCTGCTTGCCCTGGTTCTCTAATTTCTATTATTTGCATAATTTCATTTTTTCCTGAAGCTTACTCAGCAATGTATGAATATATTTAAGTTTACTAGTTTTGATAGTCGCATCTGATAAATCTTGCTTTTTGAAAGACTCAGCTAAAAAATTTACTTCTGCTTTCTCCATTAATTCATATTTACTTTTTATTTCTTCTAAACTTTTATATGAGCTAGTATTTTCTATAAGCTCCATTTCATCCCAGAATATACTTAACTCAAGAGCAGAAAGCTTACTGCGTACTTTCTCATCATTTAAGTTTACACCATATAAAAGCAGCATATATTCAGCACGCTTTAAACTATCTTTAAGCGTATAATAAGCTTTATTTAGGTTTGATGCTATAATAAGATTTTGCTCTTTTTCTTGCAAATTTTTGGCTTTATCAGGATGATATTTTATCTGCATAGCAAAATATTGCTTTTCTAATATCTTCAAATCAATATTATAAATTTGCTCTAACCCTAATAATTCAAAATAATTTTGCACTTTATTCGTAACTCATAAACTGCTTTATCATATATTAGAAATATAAAAAATACAATTATGGAAATAGATATATTACATTTTGAAAAAAAATACCCAAATTTCATTTTAGCTGGCATAGATGAAGCTGGCAGAGGACCATTAGCCGGACCAGTAGTAGCTGCCGCTGTAATAGTGGATCAAAACAATATTATAGCTGGTATTAAGGATTCTAAAAAACTTTCTAAAAAGAAGAGAGAGTTATTATATGAACAGATAACTGCTAATTACATTTGGGCAACCGGTATTATCTCACACACTGAGATTGATAAGATTAATATATTAGAAGCAACAAAAAAAGCTTGTATTCTTGCTGCGGAAAACCTTAGCACTAAGCCGGAAATAGTTTTAGTTGATGGTAACATGCAATTCAGCGATAAAAGATTTATTAGCATCATAAATGGGGATAATTTATCACTATCGATTGCCGCAGCTTCTATTATAGCAAAAGTTACTAGAGACCGATTAATGCTAGAATTAAGTAATGAATTCCCGCAATATTTATGGCACAAAAATTCAGGTTATGGTACAAAAGAGCATGCTCAGGCTATAAAAGAATATGGCTTATCTCCTTATCATCGCCTAAGTTTTACTAAAGCCTTATATAAATAAAAGTTTATTTTATATATTATTGATATTAAACTTTAAGTTTAAATAAATATAGACATCATATACAAATTAGGATAAAATACGCCGCAAAAAACTACTAGATTTTGTGGTCAAAAAATTAAAACATGATTCCTTAGTAAAAATAATAATGACCGATAAAATAGCGGCACAAGAATTTTTAGAATATTATTTACCTGAGGATTTTAAAAAACTAATAGATTTATCAAAAATAACTGTAGAACAAGAAAGCTATATTGAAGAGTCTCTAAGTAAAAAATATAGTGATATAGTGTATGGAATTGAAACGAAAGAATATGGCAAGGGATTTGTCTATATATTAATTGAAGCACAATCAACTGTGGATTATTGGACTGCTCTAAGATTATGGAAATATACTTTGCTCTTATGTGAGCGGCATAAAGAAAAAAGGAATAAATTGCCGTTAGTATATAACTTAGTTATTTATAATGGTAAGCAAGTTTATAACGCTCCTCGGAATTTATGGGATTTGTTTACTAATAGCGTAATGGCAAAAAAACTAATGATGGAAGATTATCAGCTAGTAGACTTACAAGCCATGTCAGATAATGAAATCGTTAAGAAAAAGCACATCGGAATGTTAGACTATATACTTAAACATATACATGAACGTGATATGATTCAATTATGGGAGCAATTTTTAGCAAATTTTAATCACGTTATAATGCTTGATAAAGAAAAAGGTTATATTTACCTAAAATCGTTTTTATGGTATACTGATGCAAAGATCTCAAAAAAGCAACAACCGAGATTAGTGCAAGTATTTGATAAATATTTATCACCGCAACACAAGGATAACATTATGAAAACTATAGCAGATGTATATATAGACGAGGGAAAACAAGAAGGAAAGCGGGAAGGTGAGTATAATAAGGCAGTAATGATAGCAAAAAAGATGTTCTCTCAAGGTTTCAAAATTCCTGTTATTGCTGAGCTGACTGGTCTAAAAGAAACCCTTATCCGCTCAATTATTGAAAGTAGTTAATTGTGTAGCAGTTTGCTTTATAATTTATATATACCACAGATACTTCAAAAGTTGGTAAGCCAAATAAGCGGTGAGTCTGCGGAACGTAGATAAACTACGTGAGCAAAGACGAATCCCGAAATTTGGCTTATACGAAGATCAACTTCAAAAAGAGCAAGAAGTTTATAAGACGAGGAGCGGAGCGTATACTTAATACGTGGCTACCTGCGTACTTATAGAACGACGTAGCCAATTTTTGAAGTTCTATCTTAGTATTTACCAAATCTTGAAGTATTAAAGGTATCCTCTTCAAAAAAAGCAACGTGTTATTGTCATAATTAAATATAATCTTTATAATGTTAGTTATTTAAACTAGCAGAAACATTTATGAAAGAATTTCCGAAAAATTATAATTTTATCGAAAGCGAAAAAAAATGGCAAAAGATTTGGCAAGAAAAGCAAATTTATGCATATGATGAGAATATCGCTAAAGATGAAACATTTGTCGTAGATACGCCTCCCCCGACTGTTTCAGGACAACTTCATATCGGGCATGTTTACAGCTATACACAGACTGATTTTATAGTACGTTTTCAGCGTATGATGGGAAAAAACATTTTCTACCCTATGGGCTTCGACGATAACGGACTGCCAACCGAGCGGCTTGTTGAAAAACAAAGACAAGTCAAGGCGTATAATATGGGCAGAGAAGAATTCATAAATATTTGTAATGAGGTAGTAGCAAGCGAAGAAGAAAAATTTAGAAGCTTGTTTAATCAAATCGCTTTATCGGTAGACTGGAATCTAGAATATCAAACAATCAGTCCGCTATCTCGTAAAATCTCACAAATGTCTTTTCTTGATTTAGTAAAAAAAGGCGAGGTTTATCGTAATAATCAGCCAATTTTGTGGGATCCAGTAGATGGCACAGCCCTTGCTCAAGCTGATATTGAGGATAAGGAAAAAACCTCATTCATGAACTATATTACATTTAAAACTGAAGCAAATGATGAATTTACCATCGCAACTACACGACCTGAACTATTACCTGCTTGCGTTGCCGTATTCTATCACCCAGACGATAAGCGTTATCAGCATTTAGCAGGAAAGTTTGCCGTCACTCCGCTGTTTAATGTTAAAGTTCCGCTTTTAGCTGACCCGTTAGTGCAGCAAGATAAAGGCACAGGGCTTGTTATGTGCTGCACTTTCGGTGATCAAACAGATATTACTTGGTGGAAAACGCATAATCTACCTTTAAACACTATTATTACCAAAAAAGGTACGATAGATTTCCCTCATGAAATTGGGATAGATGGCTTAAAAATAAAAGAAGCTCGAGCAAAGATAATAGATATTTTAAAAGAGCAAGAATTGTTTGTTAAGCAAGAAGAGATTACCCAAACTGTTAAATGTGCTGAGCGTTCAGGTGCACCTCTTGAGGTACTAACTGTGCCACAATGGTTTGTTAAAACTATATCGCATAAAGATGAGCTATTAAAAAGAGCAAACGAACTAAATTGGCATCCTAAAAATATGAAGATTCGTTTAGACAACTGGATTAATGCCATATCATGGGACTGGTGTATAAGCAGGCAGCGTTATTTTGGCGTGCCATTTCCTGTTTGGTATTCTAAAAGAATTGGCGAAGAGGGTAAAATTTTATATGCCGATATCTCGCAGTTACCTGTTGATCCTTTAAAGGATTTGCCTATCGGCTATAGCAAATATGAAGTAGAACCCGACTTAGACGTTATGGATACTTGGGCAACTAGCTCTGTTTCGCCGCAACTTTCAACATGGGGTATTTCTGATGAGTTTGCCGTGAATAAGGATAGGCATGGTAAATTATTCCCAATGGATTTAAGACCACAAGCACATGAGATTATTAGAACTTGGGCATTTTATACTATCTTAAAAGCTCATCTACATCAAAATACTCTGCCATGGAAAAATATTATGGTAAGTGGTTGGTGTTTGGCTGAAGATCGTAGTAAAATGTCTAAATCCAAAGGAAATGTATTAGTACCGGAAAAATTGCTAGAGCAATATGGTTCTGATGTTATACGCTATTGGTCGGCTAATTCAAAATTAGGAGCTGACACTGCCTATTCAGAAGACGTAATGAAAAATGGTAAAAGGCTTGTTAATAAGCTGTGGAATGCTGCTAAATTTGTCTCGCAACATTTTGATAAATTATCTGATGAAGATAAAAAAACAAATCTTATAGATGTGAAAGAAAAAATTACTCATGAATTCGATCAGTGGATAATTAATAAGTTAGTAGAGCTAGTAAATAATGCAACAAACGAGTTGCAAAATTATGAATATGCTAATGCTATGCATTTAACGGAAAAATTTTTTTGGTCAGTATTTTGTGATAATTATTTAGAAATCAGTAAAACACGTGCTTATGATGAAGAAAACAAAAACCCTAGCGGACAATATAGCAGTGTATTAACGCTTTATCACGTTATGCAAACCTTACTTAAACTATTTGCACCATTTATGCCCCACATTACTGAGGAGCTGTATCAAATATTATATAGTGAAAATTCTATTCACATTAAAGGTAATTGGATTAATTATGGTAATTTAAACTATAAAATAGATGCAAAACAGCCGGAAAGATTGCTTGAAATTTTAGATCATGTTAGAAAATTTAAAGCTGAAAAGAATCTATCCATAAAAGCAGAAGTACAATTGCTTGAAGTTAGCGGCATTGAATTATCCAAAGAATTGACATCAGATTTAAAAAATGTTACATCAGCAAAAGAAGTAAAATTCAAACCAACAAATGATGAAATTAAAGTCAGTATTCTCACCTAAAAATATTTTAGGCTCTATTCTCTTGCTTTTTGCTGGTATATTTTTTTATACTCACGTGCTTGAGCATGATTGGCGTTATAAAGTGCCAACCGATGAAGAAGTAAAAAAATATAGAATTAGTGAGAATACGGCTCTCTCACTCTATCAAATAATGAAAGATACTCATGAGTTGTTAACTAAGCATAATATTAATTATTGGATAGATGGCGGCACGTTGCTTGGGGCAATTCGTCATCAAGGGATAATACCTTATGATGATGATCTTGATATTGGCATAATGCAGGAAGATGAGATAAGGCTACAACAAATATTTCCAGAGTTTCAAAAATTAGGTTATTCTATTTCTCATGACTTAGCTTATAAAATATGTCAAAAAGGCTGCATTGATATTTTTACTTTTCAAAAAGAAAAAAATGAATTTATTCATGCTAATTTAAAAACACGCACTCAATACCCTAATGATTTCTTTTATGATCATGAATTATTGCCTTTAAAAAAATATAAATTTGGTGATATAGAAGTTTATGGTCCTTATAACCCAAAGAAAAATTTAAATAGACAATATCCTGAATGGGATAAATATGCGGTGATACATCATCCACACAATTTTCATTTGTTTTTTCTATCAAATATCGAGAGAAAAACTAAATTCATATTGACGCCGGAATTATTAAAACCAGCTACAGCCACCAAACCATTAGAAAATAGAGGGAATTAATGTTATTAGATGATACTACAAACTAGAATTATTAGAAATAGTAGAGCAATATCATGCAGATATAGGATTATTATTAGATTATTTTGATCAAAAAGGAAACGTTGATTATAACACAGCTCTAACTTTATGTGTTAAATCATCTCTCAAGAAATACTACTTCTTACCGGCAAAGGCTTTAATTTTGCTTAAAAATTTTACAAAAGAATAATTGCATTAAAAATTGCTATAGCTCATAATAGTTAATTTAAATTAACTATTATGAAAAATTATGAGCAGCAAGCTTGAAATAATATTAAACTATTATAATAATATATCAGCTTTTTCAGCATGCTTATGGAAAAGTACTACTGCACTTGCAAGGTTTGATTTTGGTAAATTATTTAAAATATGGGGATATGATAAAAATTTTGATAATTTGCCCACAACAACAAAAAATTTTGTTTACACAGAACATTTACAAGCACTATTAAGCAGCATAGCAAAAACTAAAAAATATCAAGGTGAAAATATTACCGATAAAAATTGGCAAAATATTTTTAACGAACTAAATAACTATGATCATTTTTTACATATAAAATTACAAAAATTAATAGGAATAGAAAATAAAAATCTTATTGACGCAATTCTAAAATATATAGGAGATATAAAATCACTAGAATTTATTGAGTTACGTAATAAAGTTCAGTTGTTTTTAGAGAATAATTTTGAGCATTATGAAAAATTATTTGAATCAGCAGAAAAAATTTCTAATACGTCATATCCGCTCACTAAAGAATATTTCCTATATCGATATGTTGCTAAGGCAATATTATATAAGCCAAACGTGAATTATGCAGAGGAATTTAACAAAGAAAAAGAGATACATTTAAATTTTGTAAGGTATATTAGTTCATTAAAGCAAAGTTACTTTAGGCTAGAAAAAGCTAAAGAGCAATTTAACGAGGAACATAAAATTAACTCTTGGCTAATAGAAAAATCCAATTCTGTTAGCAACCATTCTGGCAAAATAGCATTGACTTACAGTACTATTATAACAGGGGTGATATTACTTCGTTCATATGTATTTGATGAAGAAGAACCACTATATGAGCTATGTGCTTTACCAACTACTATTCTTGCTATATTACAACTTTTATTATCTTTTCCGAGTACTGTACTATCAAGTAAACAGACCAAAATCATTAATTATAATTTGTTTAAGGAATTAGAAAATAAAACAAACGATAAAAGTTTTATTTGATAATACTCCTACCTTTTCTGATAATTTGATAAATACTGTAGTTATTTGTTTTAGATATGCAGCAAATCTACTATTACAGCCTATTGATTTATTAAATAATGATACTGTAAATTATTTTATAACATGTACCGCTCTACGTTGGTTATCCGCAGCTGGAGTCGTCGAAGAATAAAGTAAAGTTACGGGCTTTATGCACAATAAGCTACTTGGATTTTTGCACAACAAAATTGTTCCTGCTTTAATTGAAAATAAATTGTTTTCGTCTGAAGAAATTAAACCTTATTTTTATGTATTGTTTAAACATCTAAAAAAAAATGACCTTAATGAGCAGAAATTACAAGCAATATACAAAAGACTTACAGATCAGGATATAGATTTTAATAATCCTGAATTAAATAATATTCATACTTATAGTAATTGGCAGGATGTGGCTAAATATCTTGCTATGGCTACATTATTAATTGATTATATTTGTTTTTATTTCCGAGATCCAGAAACCATATTCTATGAAGATCCTATGTTTTATGCTTCAGTTTCTATTAAATTCGCAAGGCTTGCTTCATTATTAGTATCATCTTACTATGGTAATAAAATTACTCAAGATGTTACTGGAGAGGAGTTAAGCAATAACATATTTTTCCAAAATTTTTATTATAATGATGCAGCAAGATTAAATATGGCTATAATCCCTCTAATAATGTTTGAATCGATAAAAGATTTAAAATTTTTAAGTCTTGCAACATTAATAGATGTGCTTACTACTGCTATATCGGATCTAAATGTTGGCAAAGCTATTAGTAATGCCGATCAAATTATTGCAGAACAAACTGCTATTACTATCAATGAAATTAGTAAAACTTTATCTAGCCATGATGCCATATCTTCGAATGATGATATTCAAGTAGACCTATTAGGAGAGTAAATTTTATCACTATCCAATAAAAACTTAAATAACTAATTCTAAAATTAATGTTGCTAAAAGATTTTTAATGTTAGACTCAACATATTAATTATTATTAAATTCAAGGATAAATTATGATTAACTATGATTTAAATACTAATTATACATACTATATGCTGGAGGGGTTAAGAGCACAAATAGCCCCTATGCATTTAGGCATAAAGATTTTGAAAGAAGCATATGAACGTGAATCATTAGAGGAGAATGGTTTTGCTAGAATCATGCATTCTTACTTAACACTTTGCGAGCGTATGACTAGAAAATATGAAAAGCCGGAATTTAATATTCTTGAAACTACTATTGATAACAAAACCTATAAGATCAACGAAAAAGTTATATTGAAAAAGCCATTTTGTGAGTTACGTCATTTTGAAAAAGTCGGCTTTAAAAGCGTCTTACCTAAATTGTTAATAGTAGCTCCTATGGCAGGTCACCACGCTACGTTACTTCGCTCAACTGTACAGGAATTATTACCATATACGGATGTCTATATTACCGATTGGACGGAAGCAAACTATGTACCGCTTGAAGCAGGTTCTTTTGATATGGATGATTACATTGATTACGTAATGGAGTTTATTAATTTTCTAGGACCAAATGTTCATACTATGGCTGTTTGTCAACCGACTGTGCCTTTACTTGCTGCTATTAGTTTGATGTCGAAAGATAATAGCCCAAATGTGCCAAGCTCAATGATTTTAATGGGTGGTCCTATTGATGCTAGAAAAAATCCCACCGCAGTAAATGAATTTGCTTTAAGCAAAAGTTTGGAGTGGTTTTGTAAAATGGTTACGATGCAAGTGCCACCTAATTATCCTGGTCATGGTAGAAAAGTATATCCAGGATTTTTACAATTAGCTGGTTTTGTAAGTCTAAATCTATTCCGTCATATAGATTCGCATTTAGAATTATGGCAAAATTTACTAAATTGTGATTATCAAAAAGCTGATCATACTATTAAATTCTATGATGAATATTTAGCTGCTATGGATATGCCAGCAGAATTTTACCTACAAACTATTGATGAGGTATTTCAGCAATTTTCCCTAGCAAGAGGCAAATTAGTTTCAGAACAACGTCCTATTGATCTGAAAAATATCACTAAATGTGCATTACTTGGAATTGAAGGAGAACTTGACGATATTGCAGCAGTTGGTCAAACCAAAGCAGCTTTAAAGCTTTGTAGTAATATTCCTGAATCAATGAAGAAATATCACTTACAAAAAGGTGCAGGACATTATGGCGTATTTAGCGGCAGTAAGTTTAAACAGTTTATAGTACCTGTTATTAAAAGCTTTATATACGATTTTGACCAAGCTAATTTTAAACAACCTAAAGCTAAAATGATTTGATAAAACTCTAATAATAGTATGTCATAATGCGATTCGATTGCGGTATCTTAAGGACACGGCTAGTAAAGATTCATTTTACTATATTTCTAGTCTGGTCTTCCCATCTCAATAATAGTTGAATCTTTAAAATCAGTATTTATTAAAAAAGGTGTTGTAATATAAGCTTGTATTCTACTATCAGCTACTTCTTGTGCTATACTATCATCAATTGGCTCGCTAAAGCTTTTACTATATTTAAGAAGCTTCGTAGCAGCTTTTAAATTTATTAAATAACCCGTAGAAGTATAAAAATACCTTTGGGTATTAATTTTTTTAAGATAAGGATTATTATAAATTTTATAAAATTTTTGCCTCGGTAGATACATCAAAAATAAATAGACTAGATCCCAATCACTAGGTAAAGATTTGATTATGGTTGAGAATTTCTTATAAAAATTTTCTTTTAATATAGCATCGTCTTCTAAAATTAAGGCATATGGAATATTTTCTTCAACCATTTTAAGCCAAATTTCTCTATGGCTACAATAACATCCAAATTCACCGGCGGTTAAAGTACGATTCAATGCGTAGTAATTTATATTTTCTGATGGACAAAAAATAGTATAATTATTATCTAATGATAAAAGGGAAGAATTATTCTTTAGATCCAAGCCGGTAAACTTTTCTCCTTTCTGATTTGCTATAGATAATTCATAACCATCTACTGCACTAAATCTTTCATAAGATAAATTAATATCAATAAATTGTTTATTTATATTATTATATCTATTGGTACTATGATCTAGATTAATTACAAAAATTTTAATATCTTTTTCACTAATCGGATTATTTTTTAACTGATAAGTAATATAGAATAAAGAAATTTCATTTGATCCAAACTTACAAAATATTAATAGGCAGCTAATTATAATAAATAATATAAAAAAATACTTTTTTATGTGATAAATTTTATTTTTCATTTAATAAAGGTAAAAGTTTTTCTTTTAATTTCTCTTTTATTATAGGGTAATTATTTAGAGAATCAGGTACAATTGAGTTATTATATATTTCACAATATTTTTCGTCATTTTGATCAATAGAAATAATATAGTTATATAGATCTTCTTCTGAAGCAAAATCTTTAGCAAATATTACTGCCCTAGGATTTACGTCTTTAACATAGCTTTTATCTGCATAATAAATAGGGACCGCTCCAGCTAGATAAGCTTGGAAAGGTTTTTCAGTAACATAGTCTTCATACGTTTTATTTTCATAAGCAATTACAAATTTGCATTCAGATAACCACTCTCTAGTGTTTTCTTTAGGTACTACTCTAGATTCATTATTTAAGTATTTACCTCCGCTTCTTATTCTTTTATATGATGATAGCTTGTGAAAAAATTTATCTCTTGCAACGCAACCATCAAATTTTTCAGTATCATCTATATGTGCACTAACAAGAAAACAAGCAAAATGCGGCTTATGTGGGTTGCATTTAGGTCTTTTATAATTTGTGCTTATCTCATTAGTAAAATACATATAATATAGAGGTATTCTTATATAATGCGGATGATCTATATAATCAAAACCTATAGCTATATCATAATTATCAGGGTTAGGTCTAATAGATTCACCAGT
This sequence comes from Rickettsia bellii RML369-C, assembly GCF_000012385.1. Lineage (NCBI taxonomy): Bacteria > Pseudomonadati > Pseudomonadota > Alphaproteobacteria > Rickettsiales > Rickettsiaceae > Rickettsia > Rickettsia bellii. The sequence continues at coordinate 563,172 of NC_007940.1, read as the reverse complement.
AAAAAATATTTTTATACTATTCTTGTTACTAATTTTTTTCTGACCGAAAACACTCTCAATTATAAGGTCATAATTTTTATGATCTATAACAATTTTTCTTCCACTTTCTTCTATTACTTCTTTTATCATCGGCAACTCATCTATTGTAAATCCTGACCACATATTGATGAAACTAACCCTTAGAATATTTTCATTTTTTTTGGACTTTAAATTTTCTATACTATATATGCAGACAAATACTAATAATATTGATATGCAAATTATAAAAATTTTTCTTAACATTTGAGTTATCAATTTATTCTTCTATTTGTTGTGGTTGAGAATTTTCTGCTTCTACTTCAATAATTTCGGATTTGGAAGAAACAATTTGATAGCGTTCAAGACTTGCAGGTAGCGTTTTATTTCCTGAATCAATACCCAGTTTTTGGATATTCTTAACTCTTGACATAAAATTACGATTAAAAGAAGCCGCAAACTTATCATAATTAGTAACCATATTATGTAGGTTATTGCCAATTTTTTGAGAATAATCTGCTATAGTACCAATAGAGCTTAATAACTTTCTTACCTCTTCAATGATTATTTTATAATTTTCTGAACGACGATGATCGGTAATTTGAAATTTTGCGAATGACAGCATATTCATAAGCCCACTAGGGCCTACTGGAAAAATACTACAACCCCAAGCTTTTTGTAAAAAATTAGGATCGGCTGCAATAACTTTCTCAACGGCTTGTTCAGTAGGTAAAAACATCAAAGTAATGACATTGTTATAATTCTGCTCTTTTTTATTTAAGTCAGCTAAAATATTTTCAGCATAATCTTTATTAGCTAACGATTTTAAATGATAATTCATAGTTTTGCTAAGATTCCCACTATTATCCTGCTCATCAACTAAAAATTTGGAAGCTTTTGAATCAATCACCATCAAATTACCGGAAGGCAGAAAAATAAGTGCATCAGGTCTTAATTTAGTACTATCTGAGGTAGTTAAACCATATTGCATGATGAAATCTAAATTAGAACGTAATCCTGATGATTTTAAGATATTTTCGAGAGTAATCTCAGCAAGTAGCCCTGCCCCAATAGGCGAAAGTAACGATTGTTTGATTAAGTCTACTGTGCTTTTAGACTGCTCAATATCTTTGTTAAGCGTTCCTACCATAGTAATTAAACGCTCAAACTCACTATTAAACTTTCCAGAAGCAGTAGCAATATTTTTCTCAGCTAGCTCTCTTGCTGCTGTGTTTTCCATTTTATGGATTTCGATAAGTTGCTTGGATAAATCCTTGCCTAAATCAAATAAAGCAGCTTTAGCCGAAGAAAAGGACTCATTACGTATTTTTTCAGAATCCTTAATAGATTGTTCTTGATACTCTACTCTGCACTTTAGTTGCTCGATTTTTTGTAAGTAAGCTATTTTTTCTTGATTAAGTAACTGATTATTATTAGTAATTTCCAAATTTTGATCTGTTAAGAATTGTAGCTCTGTTTTTAAAGTTCTAACTTTTATATAAAACCATATATTTAAGCTCACTAAAACGAGTAAAACTATTGCAGCACTTGGTAGTAAATAATTCATAAAATATGATAAGCAGTTTTGATTTTAATTATACTTGATCTTTTTAAATTTGCACTATTTATTCTTTTTAAGAAATAGTTAAAAATTTAATTAAATGCTTGCAAAAAATTAAATATTAATATATAGTAAGTTTCTTAAAATAAATATATTATAAATATGATAAAAATTAAATGGGGAGAAAAGTTAACTCTAGAAATATTGAGGAACAACATTTAATCAATAATCCTAATTTTCTTGAGGCTATTGCCCGCTATATAGCATAGAGTCAAGACAAAATAACAAGTGATATTTATAGTCGTTATTGTAATTTAGCTATTAAAATTGATAATAAAAAAGCTCTAGATTTATTAGCTCCGCACTTAGCTTCTTACGGAAAACCTGATTTGATTATTGAAAGTAATAGTGTTAATGCTGCAAAGTTATTAGGTTATAAAAATTTCATAAATACGTTTGCAGTAAGCTATCCAATATTTTTAAATATGATAACCAAAAATGGTAATGAAGATTTTATAAAAGAAGCTTTTAGGCATTTAAAAATACATCCAGAAGATTTTCTTTTGGATATAGAAAGAAATCGTTTAAGTAATGCTAGTATAAATGCTATAGCTAAATATAATGAGAATATTAGGCAAGATAAGGAAATAAAATCTTTATTACATAAACAAAGGTTTTAAATATCTTGAATTAGAAAATTTAACTGAAATGGTTTATGGAGATGTAGTAGCTGAACATATCAAAAAACATAATAGTATTAAAGGATTAGCTAACTTTTTAAATGAATTAGGTATAGAAAGAGTTATAAATTTTGGATTAAAAGAGTTAGTTGATATAGCCTTTGGGAAACTAAAAGATGATCACCACAACAACCTATTGACTGAATTAATTCAAAGTCGAGGTGTAGAATCAGTTAAAATTTTTAGGTTTAGAGAGTTAGCTGATAAAGATTTTGAAAAGCTAAAAGAAGTTTACATCGATAATTTATTGACTAAATTAATTGAAAGGCAAGATATAAAATCATTTATAACTTTATTAGAACATTCAAAAAAAATATCTGCTAAAAACATTATTTCAATTGCTGAAAATTGGTCTAAAGATAATATAAAAATAATATTCGAACATCCGGTTGTTCAAGATTTAAATAAAAATTATTTATTGCAGTATTTAAAATCAACATATTTGAATAAAGAAAGTAACTACATAAAAGCGGCTACAAAATATACAAAAGATTTAAATAAATTTGAAGAATTAAAACATTTATTGAAAAAGTTTGGAATTAAAGAAGTTGCAAGTTTTAATTCTTTAGAACTAATTAAGTTAGGATTTAAGGATTTATCATTTGACTTAATAGAACCATATATTAAAGGTTTTGACCAAGTTAAAAAAAATACTATTTCTGGAATATTAGAAGAATATTTTACAAATCCCAATACAAATACTCTTAAAGATCAAGAAAATTTTAAACTTGAAGAATTATTCTATATAGTTTCTGAAAATGAAAATATACATACTTTAGAGCAATTATTTAATCCTCACGTCAACCTTAAACCTAAAAATTCAGGTTTTGGTAAAAATAAATATAAACATTTGATTCCTAAGAACCCCAAAGATTTTAGTAAAGAGCAAATTAATTATTTTGTACAAAAAGCTATAAATAAAAATGATATTAAAATTATCAAATTATTGTTTGAATATTGTACGAATAATGAAATATTTATTGAAGATACTCAAATGAAAAATTTTATACAGAAAGCTGTTTCTAATAAATTTTTTGAAATTACTAGAACTCTCATTAAGAGCAGGGATATCATTAAGAGCAAAGGGGTAGAGATTGATAATAAAGAGTTTATTAAAGAAATTGCAAAAAATATTACTGCCCCAGAAAATCTTGAACTTTTTGAAGTAGCGTTAAAATATGAAGGATATCCAATAAATTTTGAAACTACTATAAATTCTCAAGGTATTATAGAAGATTGTAATATTTTAGGGGATATTTAAATCATTTAAAATAAAAAGAATAAGAGGATTAATTTTCCGTCATTACAAGGAGCAGCAAAGCCACGACGTGGCAATCTCATAAAGCAAACTCCTGAGATTGCATCAAAGCTATGCTCCTCACAATGACTTACACCCACCTTAAGCCGGTATGTCTTCAACAGCTGCTTGCTTTTTACTTGTTTTTGCTGTTGGGGTAATAATAGAAGTAATTATTGGCTCTATTAGCCCTTTAACTACATCTTCTGTAATAGTAACACGCTGTTTCTTCAGCTCAGCAACTTTATACATACTATCAAGTAAAAGATGCTCAATTATCGAACGAAGACCTCTTGCTCCAGTTTTTTTAGCTAAAGCTTTTTCAGCAATAGCTTCCAATGCAGAATCCTCAACTATTAACTCAGCTTCATCAAGCTCAAATTGTTTTTTAAACTGCTTCACTATAGCATTTTTTGGCTTAGTTAAAATTGTAACTAAAGCTTCTTTATCTAAATCATCTAAGGTTGTAACGATTGGTAATCTTCCGATAAATTCAGGAATTAATCCAAATTTTGTTAGATCCTCAATCTCTAAAGATTTAAGAATTTCTCTGTTAATTTTTTCTTTGTCAATATTTACATTTGCTGCAAAACCTATAGAACTATTATTTGTTCTAGAAGTTATGATGCTATCAATTCCCATAAAAGCACCACCGCAAATAAACAAAATATTTGAGGTATCGAGCTGCACAAAATCTTGCTGTGGATGTTTTCTACCACCTTGCGGAGGAACAGAAGCAACCGTTCCTTCCATAATTTTAAGTAGTGCTTGTTGTACGCCCTCCCCTGATACATCTCTAGTAATTGAAGGGTTTTCAGACTTTCTAGCAATCTTATCAACCTCATCAATATATATTATACCTTTTTGTGCTTTAGCCACATTAAACTCGGCAGCCTGAAGTAATCTAAGTAAAATATTTTCCACATCCTCACCAACATAACCAGCTTCCGTTAAAGAGGTAGCATCAGCCATAGTAAAAGGTACGTCTAAAATTTTAGCAAGTGTTTGAGCAAGCAACGTTTTACCTGAACCGGTAGGACCAATTAACAAAATATTAGATTTATTAAGCTCAACATCATTATTGCCTGATTGGACATATTCAAGCCTTTTATAATGATTATATACCGCTACTGCTAGAACTTTTTTAGCTTGCTCTTGACCAACTACATAATCATTTAAAACTGAACATATTTTTTGCGGAGTTGGAATAGTGTAAGTAATCTGCTTTAACGCTATTTTACTTTCTTCTTCCATTATATCCATGCATAAATTTATGCATTCATCGCAAATAAATACTGCAGGACCTGCTATTAACTTTTTCACTTCATGCTGCTTTTTGCTACAGAATGAACAAATTAATTCTTTTTTATTAGCTTCTACTACCATCAATTTTTCTTTTTTTATGTTTATATACTTAATTGTCTACCGTGGTGACGTACTCGCATGGTTTAGCTCTATCATCCCGTGGAGGCTTTGTTGCCTAGATCAATTCTTCCTCTGTCATCCCGCAACTTGATCGCGGGATCCAGAAAACAGTAAAAAGTACTAATAATTTTAGTATTTTAAGTTGGATCCCGCTACAAGTGTGCGGGATGACAACTGGAAAACCGATCCACACAACAATGCCTTGCGAGGAGCATAGCTTTGATGCAATCTCAGGGCATTTTCATAAGATTACCACGCCACTTTCAGTGGCTCGCAATGACATTTTTGTTACAAAACCCTACCATACATATAATAGTCCTTATGCTCATTTGCAACTATTTCGTATTTTTTAAGTATTCCCTCACGTGCAAACCCGCATCTCTCAAGTAAATTAATTGAGCGTAAATTATCTGTAATGACTGTTGCTTGAACTCTGATAATCCCAATATGATCGGCAATTTTCAGAATATTTTTTATGGATTTTAACATTATACCCTGCCCCCAATAGCTATAATCCAAATCATAACTGATTTCTGCCTTATGATGCTCTAAATTTATTATGTTAAAACCGGCAGTACCAATAAGTTTATTATCACTTTTAAGTGTAATACCCCAGTAAAAACTTCTGTGATTCTTATATAAACTAGACCAATAACGAATTTCTTCCTTAGCTTCCTCTAAAGTTTTTGGTCTGTTACTTTCTGTTATATAAATAGCCATTTCAGGCTTATTCATATAATTAAAATAGTCTTCCGCATCTGTATCCGTTAGCTCTCTTAATATTATATCATCTAAATCAAGCGTAGGAAAGGGGGAGTATAAATATTTTCTATCAATCATACATGTATACTCGCTGAATTTGAAAAATTGGCGGCGTCGTCTTTGTAAATCCTCGGATGCTCACGTATTAAGTATACGCTCCACTCCTCGTCTTACAGTCTCCTTGCTCTTTTCCAAATTGAGCTTCGTCTACCAACTATTTGTTTATTAAAATAATATATAATTAATTGGGTCTTGTACATTATTCTTTTTAAAAGCATCAAGCCTTATCGTGCAAGCAAGGCAAGTGCCGCAAGATAGATCATCTTCGCTAGGATCATAACATGATATGGTATTTTTATAATCTACTCCAAGCCTAAGCCCTGTTTTAATTATCTGATCTTTAGTCATATTAATCAAAGGAGTATGAATAGTAACTCCGCCTATATTGGTTGCTAGATTTGCCATTGCTTCAAAAGATTTGATATATTCAGGGCGGCAATCAGGATAATTTGCTGAATCGCTAGTATGTACGCCTATGAAAATATCCTTAGCACCTATTATTTCGGCAAACCCTAATGCGTAACTTAAAAAGATCGTATTACGGGCAGGTACATAGGTAACTGGCACATCTTCAGGTAGCTCTTTCGTATCGTGATAATGAGGAACTTTTATATCATCATCAGTAAGAGCAGAGCCGCCGAAAGCTCTTAAGTCTATATTGACAATTTTATGTTGCTTGACATTATACTCTTTTACTAGCTCCGTAACTTTTCGTAGTTCAGCATTATTACGCTGCCCATAGTTAAAACTTATAGCATGAATCTCATAACCTTGCTCTCTCATTATTGCAAGAACAGTAGCAGAATCCGCCCCACCACTAACTAAAATAACCGCTTTTTTCATTGTCTTACCGATAAAGTTAATTTTTGAGCAACTAAAGCATTTAAACTAATTTTTGCTCTAAATGCTTCTAATGCTAAAGCTCTATGTATACGCTTATCTACTCGAATATTAAATTGTCCACTATATTCTTTTCTAGATGGTGCTAAAGGAACAGGTTGATTATGGCTTACATAACTTTCTTTCATTAAAAACCAAGCTTCTTGTAATTCCTGCAATGCTTTTTCAGGTGAATCACCAAAAGCCGATACATTAGGTAATTCTTCAAATTTTGCTAACCAATCTCCATCAATATCTTTAAAAAGCTCTATAGTAAAGCCGTCAAATATATCTTTGGTTTTCATCTTATCCATTAGTTTACTTATAAAAGTAATTATACTGTAATTAAATAAAATTTTGAACTAAAAAATTAAAAAGCATGAGGTACGATTCCTACTTGTAAAATTCTTACTTTTGAGATATTATTTTAATTTAATTAACTTTATTATGATTATGAAAATATCTACTAAGGGACAAGTTACCATACCAATTGATATTAGAAGCAAATTAGGAATGTTACCTAATACTGAAATTGCTTTTGTTTTACATAAAGATGGTGTTTTGATCAAAAAAGAAAACAACCATAACCATAGGGGCATAAAATTAATACAACAATTGTCAGGCAAGAGTACATCAAATATGTCTACCGATGAAATAATGAAATTAACTAGGTCATGATTTTAGTAGATAGTAATATAATTCTAGATATTTTAACTTTTGATCCAAATTGGTATGAGTGGTCTTCAAATAAAATTAAATTACTTTCACAATCTCATGAGCTTATAATTAATGATATTATTTATACTGAAATATCGATTGGGTTTAAAAGAATAGAAGAATTAGAAGTTATAATAGATGATTTTAGACTTACTCCTATGTCTAAAGAGGTGTTATTTTTAGCAGGAAAAGCTTTTCAAAAATATAAATTAAATGGTGGGATTAAAAATTCAATATTACCAGATTTTTTATCGGTGCTCATGCAAGTATATTAAAGATAGACTTATTAACAAGAGATATAAGTCGTTATAAAACTTACTTTCCTAAAATAAATCTTATTACTCCTAAATATTCTTGACTAAATAGTGATAATAATTTAAAGTCACGCTGTTACTTTGATAACTTATGGCGGGTGTAGCTCAGTTGGTTAGAGCATCAGGTTGTGGTTCTGAGGGTTGCGGGTTCGATTCCCGTCACTCGCCCCATTTTTTATTATATGTCATCCCCGCTTAAGGCTTGTTTGCGTGGCTTAGTTTTACTACTGTCACCCCGTGGCTTGACCACGGGGTCCAGTTAAAAATACGTTAGTATTTTTTATTGTTTTTCTGGATCCCGTGGACAAGCCACGGGATGACACGGAAAATTGATCCAGACACGAAAGCGTTAATGACATAATAAAACTCTCTTTTCCTTTCATATGAACACCAAACTTTTATATAGACTGGCTAGAAACTTAAGATTCTATAAAAAAGATTTGATCATTGTTATAATCTCTCTTCTTAGTGTATCGCTTGCATTATTGCTAATCGGGAATGTTTTCAGAAATTTAGTTGATCAAGGTTTAGTTTTAGATCGCACTGCGGCAGTTGATAAATCCATACTATATATCTGCCTACTTATTATTATCTTAAGCATTGCTAGTTTTTTCCGTTCATATTTTATCAATAATGTTGCTGAGAAAGTCTCGAGTCAAATAAGAAAAGAAGCCTATAGCAATCTAATTAATTATGAAATTACTGAATTTGAAGAGCTAAAAATCGGCGATATAATCTCCCGTCTCACAAGTGATATAGATCAAATATCTAAGCTCATTGTTAATTTCCTATCTTTTTTTATTCGCAATTCAGTGATGTTAGTCGGTAGCATTATTTTAATGTTTTTTGAAAGTTTTAAACTAGCATCGATAGTAATTATTACCATTCCTTTGCTGCTAATTCCCATAATTAAATTTGGTAAACATGTTAAAGCTTTATCCAAAAAAACCTTAGAATCTCAATCACTTTTAGCATCTGATATTAACGAAAGCTTTAGCAATATTAAAACCATTCATGCTTTTGGTGGTCAGGCAGCTAAAATTACGGAGTTTAATAATCTGCTGCAAGATTATTTGACCTATTCGGCAGCTCGTTTAAAAATTCGTGCTTTGTTTTTTGCATTCTCAATGGCTTTTATATTTCTTGGGGTTACGCTGGTTATTTGGATTGGGGCTTTGGATATAGTAAAAGGTAATTTATCCTCCGGTCAAATTATATCATTCATTTATTATGCAATTATTGCCGGCTTTAGTAGTGGTGGTATTTTTGAGTTATTAAGCGAGATGCACTTGCCGCTCGCTGCTTTAGAGCGAATAGTTACCATCATTGATAAATCACCTATAGTCCATAATAATTATTCAGATTTAAAGCCCGTTAATTCTATATCGTTAGAATTTAAAAACGTAAATTTTTCCTACCCATCAAGACCTAATTTAAAAATCCTCAATAATATATCTTTTAAAATAGATTCTACCCAGTTTATCGGTATCGTTGGCAGATCAGGCTCAGGTAAAAGTACTTTGATGCAGTTACTATTACGCTTTTATGTCCAAGAAAGCGGTATAATTTTGGTAAATAACCAAGATATTGCTCTTTTAAACCCTAATGAAATCCGTAAATTAATCGCTTATGTTCCGCAGGAGGCTAGTATTTTTTCTGGTACTATTAAATCAAATATTATGTTTGGTAATGATTCTAGCGAAGAGGAAATAACCGAAATAATAAAAATTACCGGTATAGCTGATTTTACTGATAAAATTCCTGATGGGATTAATGCTAAAATCGGTGAAAAAGGTGTTAGGCTATCAGGCGGGCAGAAGCAGCGAATAGCATTGGCACGAGCCTTATTACGCAAGCCGCAAATTTTGCTTCTTGATGAAGCGATGAACGCTTTAGATAGTCAAAGCGAGCAGAAGCTATTAAGCTCTATTAGGGATATAATGAAAGGAAAAATTGTTATATCAATCGCCCACCGCATCAGCAGCATAGAATCAGCCGACAATATTTTGATAATAGATAAAGGAGCGGTAGAAGCCGAAGGAACGCACGCTCATCTACTAAAAACCTCCGATCTCTACCGCACTATTTATAAGGAAGTGGATTTATTATAAAATTAAATATTAAATTATTGCCCTTATAGAGAATATAAGTTATATATTTTCAAGTAATAGTTAATAAGCAGAAAAGGAAATAACATGAGCTTTGAAAATAAATTAGTGATAATTGTAAATAAAGATATTGAGATTGGAGTTGCTATGAATGCAGTAGCACATAGCTCTCTTGCGGCTGGAGCTTTACTTGGTAAGCCTACTTGTTTCTTACAACCGAATATTGATGCAAGTGGTAATAATTGGCAAATTTCAGGAATGCCTTATATTATTTTACGTGGCAAATCAAGTGAGATAAAAAAAGCTATACACTTAATGCGAAAGAATCTGAAGTTATGCATTTGGCATTTACAGATTAGTATGACCGGAGGAACATATTTGGAACAAATAGAAAATATTGCAAAAAAGACAGAAGAAGAACATGTTTATTATGCAGCTGTACTTTTTGGAAAATGGGATACGGTTTCTCAAATAACAAAAAAGTTTTCTTTATATAGATAAGGAAACGATTTTATATGACTAACCACCCTCGCATCGGTGTCGGGATTATCCTATTTAATAGTAAAAATGAAATTCTGCTCGGTAAGCGTATTAACTCACACGGTGAATTTACCTATGGTAATCCGGGCGGGCATTTAGAATTTGGTGAAACTTTTGAAGAGTGCATCATTAGAGAAGTTTTAGAAGAGACAAATTTGATCATTAAAGATCCTAAATTTTTAGCAGTTACTAACGATGTTTTTGAAAAAGAGCAAAAACATTACATATCGATTTTCCTTAAAGCTCATTGTTTGAATGAGCATGAATTACAAAACTTAGAACCCCATAAAGTAGAAAGCTGGCAATGGTTTGCTTTGGATAAACTACCTGATAATCTTTTCCCACCTTTAAAAAAATTACTTAATGGTAAGGGTTACAGAAGTGGTTCATACTAAAAAGCATCATAAACATAAAAAAATACCTAAGTTAATCTCATCAAGAAACCTTTTTAAAGCGGTAGAAAAAAATAATATCGCAGGCACTAAATTTTTGCTTGAGCATGGTATTAGTCCAAATGCAACGCATCCAAATGATTCTATTGAATATAAATCTTTACATTGGATTATATCAAAAAACGGTGAACTAATAGAGATAGAAGTAGGTATTGACACACCATTACATATAGCAGCTAACAATGGTTATACCACTGTTGTGAAAATTCTTCTTGAAAATGGAGCTTTTATAAATGCTAGGGATTCTTTTGGCTTTACTCCTTTACATTCAGCAATCATATCATCGTATAAACTCAGTTCTATAAAGCTATTGTTAGAATACGGTACTAGTCTTACTTTAGAAATTATCGATGGTTATTACAGAGGTAAAACACCAGTAGGTTTATTAAAAAAGATAGGGAGTAAAAAAGATAAAAAAGTAGTAGCTTTAAGAGCTTTACTTGAGCTTGAAAAATTATATCGTAATAAAGAACTAGATAAAATTGTTAAAAAAACTTATATTAAAGAACCACATATCAAAGATTTTATAAAATGGAAAATAGAAGCTGAAATACCTAAATTTATTAAAAGTAATATATCTTTTTTAAATAAACATATAAAAAAAAATTATTTGCTCTTAATAAGTTTTTAAAAAACAATTTAACTTTAGTTAGTAACGAGGAAACAGAACTGTTAGAAGAAAAAATTCATAAATATGTAGGTTATCAAAATTTAGGTGAGACAAAACAACCGATATTTACTTTAAAGCATTTTGCAATATTAAAAATTGTTCAAAATCCTGATGAATGTAGCAAACACTTTCCTGACACATTACCGTCTCCTACTATAGAAATGTTTGGAGAACTTGAACAAGAATATGGAATTAGTCTAAGCGGTCTAAACGATCAAAATGAGGATTTGTATAATTGTTTTAATGACCCATCATTGTGATAAGGTTTATAATAACCGAAGAAGCAATCCAGTTATAAAATGCTAATTTATAGCACCACACACCACTTTCTCTAGATTGCTACCCTCATTACAGTCTGTAGCTTATGAATGTTCGGAATCCACTTCTTAAAGAAATTAGCAGCTACAGTTTTAGCTATATTTATTTGATTTTCTAGCTCTTTTTTAGGTAACTCTAAAAGTTCATCTTTTTCAAAATAATCCAATATTTCTTGCTCTTCTTCTGTTAATTTATATTTTTTCATAACTTGTTTCCGCATATATTTAACATTATAGAATTTTATATGCTGTTTGTCAACCTATAGTTTAATATTTTTCCTTAGCCATCTCTTTTGCCTCCTTCCAAAGCTTCAGTAAAAATTCTGTGGATTGTCCTTGTAGGTTTGGCAAATTATGTTTTCTGGTAAGTGTTTTTACTGCCTCCATACGCTTAGCGAATTTTGTACTGGTTTTGTTAAGCGTCTCTTCTACATCAAACTCTAAAAACCTACATAAAGAAATTGCTGTATGGAGCAAATCGCCTATTTCTTCCTGCACTCTTTCTTTATAGTCAATTGATTTAAACTCGCCTACATCGTCACTCGTCGCTCTCCTATTATTTATAGGCTTCGCTCCTCGCTCCTTGTATTCAAGCTTAACTGAATTGACTATAGCTTCACCATTCTCGATTGCCTCTTTTATCTCTCTGCATTCATCAATTACCTGTTCTAAAATCATCTCATAATCAGACCAATCAAAGCCATAATCCCGTGCGTCTTTTTCTAAGGTAATTAAATCTTTTAAAGCACTCATAAATTTATAACATCTTCCCTAAATCTATATAATTTTTTTGTATCGAAATATCGTTAAACTCCATATCTATATATCCAAGCTTGCGGTAAAAAGCTTCGGCACTTATTCTTGAATGCATTTTTAGGACTTTGATATTTTGGTCTCTTAACCATTTTTCCAAAAACTGCATCATATATTTACCGAATCCTTTATTTTGACTGAGCTTATCCACCGCAAACGATCTTAAAGCTGCTTTATTCTTATTTAAAAATTCTATGTGAGCGGTTGCAACTATCTCTATATCATTATAAAGCACAAAATGATAATGATTATTTGCAGTTATAGTCGGATGGTTATGGTCATATTCTACATTTATAGGATCAAAAATTTGTTCCGCTCGTATGCGGTGATATTCCTGCCATTCCTTAGCATGGGTGCAACGTGCTAAATATATTTTAGCATTTTCAAACATAATTGTACTTTTAAAAAATTATTTATATTATAATATTCTACTTCAAATTACTTTTACTTTAAGGAGTGCTAAATGAATAAAATTATTACACAATTACCGGAAATTAAGTTAGTCGGTATTACAACCCGTACTTCTAACGCAGCTGAATTCAATCCTGATACTGCTAAAATAAAGTCTATGTTGCAAAGATTTTTTGCTGATAACTTACAAGATAAAATTCTGAATAGAAAAAATCCCGGTAAAATTTTTGCAGTTTACACAAATTACGATAGCGATGAAAATGGAGAATATACCTATTTTCTGGGTGAAGAGGTTACTACTTTTGAAAATGTTAGTCAAGGATTTGAGGAGCTGACTATTCCGGTGCAGAATTATGCAAAATTTACATCAAATCCTGGGCAAATACCGACAGTCGTTATTGATATGTGGCAAAAGATTTGGCAAATGGATAATACAACTTTAGGCGGTAAAAGAGCTTATATAGCCGATTTTGAAATATACGATGAAAGAAGCCACGACCATAATGAAGCTGTTCTAGATATTTATATTGGTATAAAAAATGAAAATATTTAATAGTTATCGTGATTCGGTTTATATTAAAGATCATGTCAAATCAAAGCATATTATAGCAGGCGAATATTCTTATTACTCAGGCTATTATCATGGTGTGGTATTTGATGAATGCGTTATGTATTTAGATGTAGAAAATAATAACTGTGACGCTGATGAAATTGATAAGCTCATTATTGGCAAATTCTGTTCCATTGCTACCGGTGTTAAATTCATGATGGGGTGGGACGCAAGGGCATAATTATAATTGGATAGCATCTTATCCTCTCGATTCTTTTGATGAAGATTTTGACAATTATGAAACCGTCCCACCGAAAGCTTATAAGCTCAAAGGTGATACTGTGCTTGGAAATGATGTTTGGATCGGTACTGAAAGCTTAATTATGTCTGGGATTAAAATAGCAGATGGGGCAATAGTAGGAGCAAGGAGTTTAGTAACTAAAAACATTGGAGCTTATGAAATATGGGGCGGTAATCCTGCTCGTTTAATTAAAAAACGCTTCTCTGACGAAGACATAGAAAAGTTACTGCAAATTAAATGGTGGGATTGGAGCGACGATAAAATAAAGCAAAACTTACATCTACTTAGAGATTCAGATGTAGAAAGTTTGTGGGAAAGTGGTAAGAAATATTTATGAATCAGCTTAGTCTTTCTGATGATCAGATAATTATTCCAGGGTTAACATATATTTCAGAATATATAACGATCGAAGAAGAGAATAAGCTGATAAAATTAATAGATAATAGCAAGTGGAACAATGAATTGAAACGTAGAGTGCAACATTACGGTTATAAATATGACTATAAAAGTCGTTCTATAAATCAATCATATTTTTTAGGTATGTTACCTCAATGGTTGCAAACTTTATGTGATTCATTACATAAACAAAATATTTTTCATGAAATTCCCGATCAAGTAATAATAAATGAATATATGCCCGGGCAAGGGATAGCACCTCATACAGATTGTATACCTTGTTTTTCAGATACTATAGATTAATAATTTATGGTTTAATTGATTAAAATAATTAAAATGATCATTTTATGGAACAATTAAACGCAACTGAAGCAAAACGTGAATTTGGAGAATTGCTTATTAAGGCTCAAATAGAGCCTATTAGTATTATTAAAAATGGTAAGCCTGTAGCAGTAATTATTTCTAACAATGAATTTAAAGAGCTGGAAGCTTTTAAGGAGCAATTTCTAAAAATTGCTATTGCTGAAGGAATAAATGATATTTCTCAAGGTAAAATTCACTCACACAAAAGTGTTTTTGACAGTTTAAAGATGAAAATTAATGAATAAAATGAAACCTCTAAACTTTATCCTCTTAAGCCTCTTTTGTTTATCCGCTAATTGTTTTGGGGACATAATCCCTACTAATGATTTCAAAGTAATAGAAGAATATGTAAATAAAGCCGATAAGGATACTTTAGTTATTTTTGATGTGGATGATGTGCTTGCAATGCCGACTGATGAATTTGCTTTTAATGCTCCCGTTAGAGTAGAGCTAACGCAAAAACTAAGAGAACGCTATACAAAAGATGAACTTAAATATCTGTATAGTTGCATCTTTGAAAGGCGTACTGCTCAGCCTGTTGATCCAAATATGCGAGGCTTGATTAAGGGTTTAGAACAGCGGAATATTCCGGCAATTGCTCTAACTGGTTGGTGGACAGGTAAATACGGCAAAATAGCCAAAATGGAAAATTTAAGGTTCGATGCTTTAAAAGATGTGGATATTTCTTTTATCAATACTTCACCTTTTAAAGAAGATGCAACTTTTCCGGAATTTGAGAATGAAAACGGGATTCCGATGTTAATATCAGGAGTTATTTTAACAGCTTCAGTAGATAAAGGTTTAGTGCTTAAAGCTGCTCTTGAGAAATATAATTTACATTTTAAAAAAATTATTTTTATTGATGACAGTTTAAAATATCTTGAATCGGTTGAAAAAGCTTGCCTAGACATGAATATTGAATTTCAAGGTATTCATTACGGAACTGCTAAAATAGCACCTTTACCTATCCTTGATAAAGAAAAAGAACAATTACGTTATGAAATTCTTGAAAAAGAACATATTTGGCTTTTAGATAAGGAATTAGAAGAAAGAATTAGAAATAAATAAAGAGTTGGAAAAACAAAAAATGAATCAAGTTATAATAATTAATGGTCCTTCCTGTGCAGGCAAGACGACAATAGCTAAAGAAATTTGTAAACAATCTAATAATAAATTTGTTCATTTACAAATTGATAAAGCCGGAGCATTCTACAGTACAATTTTTCCTCAAGGATTCAAGTTTGCAGAAAATGAAGTTGGTACTGAAAACAATGATGATGGATTAAAAGGTCTTTTTAACAATAATAGATTAGCAAGAAGAAAAATTGTTGCATTAATATTGCTTACAACTGCAAAAGCATTATTAGATAAAAATTTTAATATTGTAATTGATACGGCACTAGATGGTCCTGACGCCCAAGAACTTGCTAAATTTTATCTTGAATATCTGAACGGCTACAAGATAACCTTTTTAGGAATTTTTTGTCCGGTTGAAGAGCGATTAAAAAGATTAAAAACTAGAACTGATAACCTCTTCTTAACGGAAGATTTTATAAGATTACAGAGTGGGCAATATGATGTTTTTGAATCTTGTAAACATTTCTATAATATTTGGTTTGATAGCTCAAAGTTAGGAGCTACAGAAATTGCTTCTAAAACATTATTTATTTAGCAAAAATTCTATGACCACCATTATCTACTTAATAGGAAAGCCAGGAACGGGTAAATAATACTATAGCAAAAGAGCTTAGCAAAAGCGGATATATTATATGTGATAATCAGTTGATTAATAATCCTATTTTTGCGTTGCTTGAATATGATGGCTTTAAGAAGATTCCGGAATTTGCTTGGGAAATAATTAGGAAAATTCGGGATAATATTTTTGAATTTATTTCTTGCGAACATCGCAATAATTACGTGCTAACTGATGTACTCAGTGAAATTGAACGAGATCACAAGCTTTTTAAACAAGTAGAGAATATGGCTTTGCAACGTGATTCGCTTTTTGTGCCGGTAAAACTACTTATCTCAAAAGAAGAAAACAAAATACGTGTGGCAAACCCTGAAAGAGCTTTGCGTTATAAATCTCTACGAATTGAAGAGGGGATAGAGTTAATTAATATCTCACATTCTAATTTATTAGAACTGGACGTCAGCAATTTATCTGCTAGTGCTGCCACAGAGAAAATTTTAAAGCATGTTTTAAAATTGAAATAGGCTTAATAATTTTTATTTAATACGATCTAGTAAACTTGTTTATTCCCATGTTAAGCTTGCTTGCGTGAATCAGTTGTCCATTATTGCTAAGTTATTGCATGGCTTAAAAAACGTCTCGTACCCACAGGGGCATTATTGCGTGGATCAGTTTTTGCCTGTCATCCCGTGACTTGATCACGGGATCCAGCTTTAAATACTAAAATTATTAGTATCAAAAATTGTTTTTCTGGCTCTAGTTCCCAAGCCACGGGAGGCATTATTGCGTGGATCGAAAAACGCTCTCAGTATCATCTAATTGCTTGACCACGGCATCCAAAAAATAATAAAAAATGTTAATTTATAGCATTTTTTTACTAGATTGCTTCGTCGCTATGCTCCTCGCAATGACGATTTGGAAGCTATTTAATATCCTTATAATAATAAAAAACTATCCAATACTATTCGATATGATACCGAGAACGCTTTTTGGTCCATGCTGGTAATGCCATTTACCACTGACTATATCTATATTTATATCCATATCCAAGGTTTATCAGGATCTGCTAGCACTCCTTGTTTTATATCTTTTACTGCATATATTCTTGTGAAATAACGATCTTTTCCATCCCATTTAGGGGTATATTTATCTCTCTTATGTAAAATCATTTTGTTATTTAGTATGACGATGTCCCCAGGATTAACATATATATGATTCTGAATTGATTTTTGATCTACAATCTCTCTAATTTTATTTAAAAAACCTTGTGCCTTTTGCGTTTCAGCTATAACGTCCATTTTTATTCTACTATAATATCCTGTAGAATACTCTACTAATAAAGGCATATTATCGACCGATATTTTATGTAAAAAAGAATCTGCACTCATAATCGTAAATTCTTTGCTTAACCCTACTAAAATATCATCATAGCTTAATCGGTTTAATATATCTTTAAGGCTGATATAAACTATAGGTAAGTTCTCATGCCCTTTATGAACAACGCCAAAAATTAAATAATCCACTATAGGCGATAGATTATTAGCTTTTTCAAGCATTGGTCTATACGCAGCATCAACATGCCAATCTAAATCATTAAAAGGTGACTGAGAGCTGCGTTCATTATGAGAATTATATCGAGGTGCTACTGCCCTGATAATATTTTTATCTTCATCTTTATATAATATAGGTAAACTATCTATTGCACCTATTATTCCATACATATGACAAATTAAATCCTCTATTCCTGTAACCTCTACTTCACCGTTATAAGGAGTTAGAACATTATAATTCTGCTTACTAGCATTCTTTATATGTATAATTTCTGCACCGCTATTTATTGCATCCTTAATTTCTTTGATATAATCTGGATATGTTTTTTCTAAAAAATCTTTAAAAAACATACTAGCTTGATGAGGATTATCAGAAAGATTATTTAAAATATAATTATCATTAATATCAAAATTTTTAAGATAAATTTCTTTTCTCATAATTTATCTTAAAACTTTCTTATTACTGAATTCCAATTTTTTGAAGCATTAGTAATACCAAAAGGATCTACATATTTTGTATCAACTAAATATAAATCTTTTTTCTCTCTTAACCAGTTAGTTAACTTAACAATTTTATTGTTTAAATTTTCTAGTTTTTCTATACAAGCTTTTTCTTCTAGGGTTTTCCTCCAAATATCATAGCACGCATTATTATAGTCAATATTAGTATCCTCAACAATAAAGTAATCACCGGTTTTAAATATGTTATTGTGAAAATAATCTAAAATACCTGTGGTATTAATATGAGCGTCTTCTATTAAAAGTAGTGGATGAATTATTTCAGATATTTTTTCTCCAGGAAAAATTTCTTCTACTTTATTAGAATCACCTTGTAAAAATTCAATTCTATCATCAAATTTTACACTTGAATCGATATTGTCAAAATCAATATCTATACTAATTACTTTCCTTTCTTCTACGGATAGACTTTGTATGTCAGCTAACCATAAAGCTGAAGCACCTTTAAAACTGCCAAATTCAATAATAGTTTTAGGCTTTAACTCTTGAATTAAATTCTGAGTAGTTACAATTTGAAAAGGGCTTTTTTGCATTGGGATATTTTTCCAACTAGTATCACAACTATTTGCTGCAATAGAATGCCAAAACGATTCATCTAGATCACTTTTTATGATTCTATTATTTATCGATACAAATCTCTTCTTCTCTTTTTGATTAGTCGCACCATTTAATAAGCTTAACATATTTTTCAACTATAAATTACATATAGATATTGTAATAAATACTTTTAATCCTAAAGTCAATAGGTTTTTTAAACCTTAAATTGAAAAATCATAAATTAATTATTGTTACAGAAAATTAATAGTAGTTGAGTTTTTACAAAAAAAGCTGTATATTAATTCTTTTTTAAAAAATTAATATTGGTAAAATTATGTATAAGACAAATAAGATTAAGGAAATTTATTCCTCCAATGTAAAAATTATTTCAGAAAAATCTAAAGCTAATATAGCTGAGTATGCACATCTATTATTAAATTTTGAAACATGTTGTAATGATATTTTATATGTAGAAAATGCTGATGCAGCAGTGGAAATAGTTAATTTTGTTATTAACCATAATAAAGGGGATGTAACGACTACTAAAAATATTATGACAAAGCTATTTGATAGTTATAAATATCATAAATATAGTAAAAACGCATTACTTAAAAAGTATAATATTGAGCGTAATAAGACGACTCATTTAAAATATAAAATAGGTGATAAAACTCAAATATATAAGATAAATAATAGCAATAAAGATATAAATGTAGATGCTTTTTCAAAAGCTATGGCATATTTCTCTGCTATACATGCCGCTACAATGAATAATAATTTAGCAATGGCAGATGAGCTTATAAAATATCTACTACAAAATACTGCAAAATTTCTAGATAAATTGCAAACTACTAATAAATTACAATATGAAAAATGTACTCAAGCTATTACAGCAATAATTACTATGTTTTTAGAGCCTAAATTTCAAATAGAAATTATTATGGATTTAAAAAAATACTGGCTACATGATTTTAATACATTGTCTAACTTCTCTAAAATATTAGTAGATAATAATCATTGTAACAAAACCATAGAATTACTAACTGAGAAACCGCTTCCTAATGATAAGTCAGACCCTGATCTTACTAATTGCTACTCTAACCTTGCTCTAGCATATTATAAGCTTGGAAATTATACAGAAGCTAAGAAATATTATTTAAAGGCTTTTGAGAATTGTAAAGATGATGATGTAATTTGTAACTTAATATCAATTTTTACTCTTCAAAATGAAATTGATAAAATAGACGAATTTATAGGAAAATTATCTAATGGATACTTAAAAAAAATACTTTTGATGAGCTTCAATCCCTCTTTAATTACAGATGAAGAATTAAAATCAATTAATCCTGATGCATTATCTCCATATTGTAAAGAAAAGTATGAGGCTTTAAAATATATCGCTTATATTAATAAGCATAATCGCATAACAGATTTAAAAGTAAAAAATGACTTTATTAAATTTCTACATAATTGTTCAGATTATAAGAATGCTTTCACCTTAGCAATTCATGCTAATGAATACGAAACAGCACGTATTATTTTTAATAAAATACCTGCTGAACAAGTAAATAATAGCAAAGTATTAAAATACTGTAATTTTCTCTTTAATAATTACTTTAATTTAAAAAAGATTCTAAAATTTATAGAAGAATCTAAATTCTCTGATAAAGAAGCTATTGAGGTACTTAACACTAGTAGTACTTGTTTACTTGCGGATAAAAAACCTAGCGAAGCTGCTGAAACTATTAAAAAAGCCTTAGAATATAACCCTCATAATGAAGAAACATTAGAAATAGGGGTAGCTACTTCCTTATTAAATAAAGATACAGAGACAGCTAAGGAGTATGCTAATAAACTAAGCCAAGAAAAACAAGAAGAAATTATCGTAAGCTATTCTTTAGACGAGAACCCAGCAGAAGATATAGAGCAGCTTGTTGAGCAGCACGATCCAAAGAAGATCCATGAACATTATCAGCTATTAAAGAAAGAAGCGTTTTATAAAGCTAGCCAAAACATTATTAAAAATGATGTTATAATATGGTATATTGATAAAGATATTATAAAAAGCACAGATACAACTTTTATAGGAAAATATAAAGGGCTAGATTGTTATGCGAAAATTTCTAAAAATCTTCAATTAGATAATAATATAGATTCCTACGAAAACGCTCTAAAAAAAGGTATATTACACCATAGTAAAGGTGGAACTGGTGTTAAGTTTATAAGAAATAATGCCATTGAGCTAAAAGGATCAGAGGGAGATCGATTATTTACAAATATTCTACATGCAAATGATAATGGGAAACTGTTAATAGATTTTGATCATAAGGGTAATCATAACGAGGCTGATAGATTTTTTAGAAGCCATCATTTAGAATATAGTAACGACAAATACCTAGAACTTAGTGGCAATCACCCCGAATTATATTCTGAATAAATTTAGAGTTTAAATGTAGATCGAGAGTTGTCTGAGCTATGCGAATGAAATGAGCGTGGCAATCCAGAGAAAATAATAGAAAATGCTATAAATTAGCATTTTTTATACTTCAACATTTTCGACGCTCATTAATGCGGCTAAGACAAGCTCATAATCATAATTAGTAATAGCTTCCTAAATCAGAATTTAGCTTATTACTTAACTCGGCTATTTCTTGCAAGCTAAATTTGCTTAAAGCCAACTCTAGCAATTTTGGATGATTCAAAAGCGGCTTGTCATATACTATTTCTCTTACTGACCAAGTTAGCATCATGTTAGCTTCTTTATCAGTTTGTTCAAGTATAAACCCCTCAATTTCATCTTCTATGTCTAAAAGCTTACCTTTTGTAATTTTTCCAGTTTTAAGCTCTGTTATACTAGTCGTTATTTTTTCTATGAGAGATATATTTGTTAAATTTGCTATCCTATCTATTATTTTGTTCATGACGTTTTGCATTATAGCTTTATTGTTTGAGCTAATAGTATTGTCATCATCTAACTTAGCCGTTATATCCATCGCTATTTTACTGAATAAAACAAGCCTTTCTTTACATGAATGATTATTTATTATAGTTTGCTCTTCTAATACTTTATCAAGTTTGCCTGCTAAATTGATTAACATATCATTAGTAATTTGATCTCTATTTATAACCTCTTTTATACCTTCACTTATTGGATGCGTATATAAATCGGCTGTGTTTTCTACTAGCTTTTGTATCTCAAGCATTTTTTGTAGTACTTTATAAATATTTTCTTCTGATGGTGGAAGATTTGCTTGAGTTTGATCTTGCTTATTTAATCAACTATGTTTTAAATTAAAAAGAAGAGATTTTAATTTAGCATTAGCGATGACAATAATTTTACGCATTAAAGCGGTAAGAGCGACCATTTTCTTTTTACCATTGTTAATGAGTCGCTCATAAAAGAGTCTTAAACCAGAAGTCTTGCTATTACGGGCTGACATAGCAGCAAGGAATAGTATAGCTTGACTCCTGCTCTACACCATGTCCTACCTTTCTATATCCTTGATATTTACCACTATCATTAGCTTTTGGAGCAAGCCCTGCAAGAGAAGCAATCTGCCGTCTTGTTAACTTCCCTAACTCCGGTAATAATATTAATAACTCAAAAGCAACTATATTACCAATGCCATTTATCTCTTTCAATATCTCATGCTTTGCTTTTAACAGCTGATCTGATGATATAATCACTTCTACCTGATTAGTAATCTCTGTAATTTGATTACTTAAAACATCTATCATATTTATACAGCTATTTTTAACAAACTTATCTGTATTTGCTTGTTGTAATCTATTCTTTTCGGCAACTAACATTTGCTTTAAATCATTCCGTCTTTGTACTAACCGAAATAATTGTATATTTTGTTTTGATTCAGGCTTAAATACTTCAAGCTTATCTGCTCGCTCCTTACCATATAATCCTAATGCTTTAGCATCTAACTTATCTGTTTTTGCACTATTACCATATGATCTGATAAAATTCTTTACCTTTCTTGCATCTGCTCTATGTACTACATAACCTCTTTCACATAAGCTATACAATAACTCTAGTTCATATCCGCCTGTTGTTTCAACTACAGTTAGAGAGTTTGCTAAAATATCCTTATTATCATTAATAAATTCAAATATACCGAAACTTGTATTCTCATATTCTTTTGTATCTTTTATGCCCTCTATTCCTACTACAAAATTATATTTTCCTATATCAATTCCTATATGTTTGTGATATTTTATCATATGTACCTCGAGATTTTATATTGTTTAGGATTGTAATCGGGCGTGCTTATCGCATCCCTTCCAACTATTCAAACTTCTCGAGAGTCGGGCTATAGTACCTTGATGACTCCGGTCGTATAAAACCTACTATACCGTGACGGTCGCTTATGCCCGCTTAATACCCTATATCATTATATAGGGTATTAACACTCTCTTATAAATGTTTATATTACATTTATAACTTATATTATATCACTTTCTTTTCTTACAATACCGTGGCTTGCTAACTAGATCCAGAAAATAATAAATAATACTAATTTTATTAGTATTTTTAACTGGCTCTAGTTCATAAATCACGGGATGACAGGGGAAAATGATCCACGCAGGCAATGCCTTGCGAGGAGCGAAACTTTTCTGTAATCCAGAAAAAAAAATAATAAAAAATGTTAATTTATAGTATTTTTTTACTAGATTGCTTCGTCGCTATGCTCCTCGCAATGACAGAAAAATAAGGCTATTTAATATTATGTAGGTTGGTAATAAATAAGATGGATAAGTGCGGAGATAAGAAAAGTTTTTGAAAAGCAAACAATTAGTTAAAGATAGTGACAGTAAATATTTGGACTGAAGTAATTACTATTAAAGTAATGTACTTAAATTTAGTCTTTAAGGAGGTAATCCAGCCGCAGGTTCCCCTACGGCTACCTTGTTACGACTTCACCCCAGTCGCTAATTTTACCGTGGTTGGCTGCCTCTTGCGTTAGCTCACCACCTTCAGGTAAAACCAACTCCCATGGCGTGACGGGCAGTGTGTACAAGGCCCGAGAACGTATTCACCGCGGCATGCTGATCCGCGATTACTAGCGATTCCAACTTCATGCTCTCGAGTTGCAGAGAACAATCCGAACTGAGATGTCTTTTAGGGATTTGCTCCACGTCGCCGTCTTGCTTCCCTCTGTAAACACCATTGTAGCACGCGTGTAGCCCAACCCGTAAGGGCCATGATGACTTGACGTCGTCCCCACCTTCCTCCGGCTTATCACCGGCAGTTTTCTTATAGTTCCCGGCATTACCCGCTGGCAAATAAGAATGAGGGTTGCGCTCGTTGCGGGACTTAACCCAACATCTCACGACACGAGCTGACGACAGCCATGCAACACCTGTGTGTGGTCCAGCCGAACTGAAGGAAAGCATCTCTGCGATCCGCGACCACCATGTCAAGGGTTGGTAAGGTTTTTCGCGTAACATCGAATTAAACCGCATGCTCCACCGCTTGTGCGAGCCCCCGTCAATTCCTTTGAGTTTTAATCTTGCGACCGTACTCCCCAGGCGGAGTGCTTAATGCGTTAGCTGCGAAACCGAGAGAAAATCTCCCAATATCTAGCACTCATCGTTTACGGCGTGGACTACCAGGGTATCTAATCCTGTTTGCTCCCCACGCTTTCGTGCATCAGCGTCAGTTGTAGCCCAGATGACCGCCTTCGCCACCGGTGTTCCTCCTAATATCTAAGAATTTCACCTCTACACTAGGAATTCCATCATCCCCTACTACACTCTAGATTAGTAGTTTTGAAAGCAATTCCGAGGTTAAGCCCCGGGCTTTCACTTCCAACTTACTAAACCGCCTACGCACTCTTTACGCCCAGTAATTCCGAACAACGCTAGCCCCCTCCGTCTTACCGCGGCTGCTGGCACGGAGTTAGCCGGGGCTTTTTCTGCAAGTAACGTCATTATCTTCCTTGCTAAAAGAGCTTTACAACCCTAGGGCCTTCATCACTCACTCGGTATTGCTGGATCAGGCTTTCGCCCATTGTCCAATATTCCCCACTGCTGCCTCCCGTAGGAGTCTGGGCCGTGTCTCAGTCCCAGTGTGGCTGATCATCCTCTCAGACCAGCTACAGATCGTAGGCTTGGTGAGCCATTACCTCACCAACTACCTAATCTGACGCGGGCTCATCCATCAGCGATAAATCTTTCCTCCGTAGAGAATATACGGTATTAGCTTTTATTTCTAAAAGTTATTCCGTACTGATGGGCAGATTCCCACGTGTTACTCACCCGTCTGCCACTAACTAATTGGAGCAAGCCCCAATTAGTCCGTTCGACTTGCATGTGTTAAGCATACCGATAGCGTTCGTTCTGAGCCAGGATCAAACTCTCAAGTTTGATTCTGTCAGTTTTACTTTAAAAAATTGACAGGTTTAATTATCACTTTTGTGATATGTACATGTTTACTGTCACTATCTATATCTAATTATTTACTTTTAAAAACAGCTGCGATTTTTTTCATTTGTCGCTCTCGATAGGTGTAGTTATAAGCAATATAATCGAACCTGTCAACTACAATTTTGAAATTATTTTTATTTTTATTTTATACCTTATTACTACCCAGTATAAATATTTAATTTCAAAAGCCTTAAGAGCTGATTTTTAAAGGTTTTTTATCTTTAATTACGTATTAAAATTTATTTTAAAAATTATAATCATTTTGCTTTAATTATAACAAAACTCAAAAATTCACAGGATATAATTATCTTTCATTTACTTTATTGCCACGTTTTACAGTTGATTCTTTTAATCTCTCTACATGACTTTTTTTATCTGTCATTTTTTTCTTTTCTTGCCTTTGGACAGCATGCTCATCAAGTTTCTTTTGACAATAATTTTTTAATGAAGATATACCTAAAGCATCTGACATTTTTACAATAAGGCTATATATTTTATCTTTAAATGGCAATTTAGAATCTTTCATAACTTCTTGACGATCTTGGGAAGCTTCACTTTTTAAGTATTGATCTACTCTATTATGAGCAGCTAATTTATTTTCTTTAAAGCAATTTGCTAATTGCGTTTGAACTTTTTTTAGCTCTTCTGCATGATTAGGATTTTGTAAATTTGCATTATCTATAATATCTATTAAAGGTTTAATAGAATTTTGTTGCATCTTTTTTGCTTCTTTCTGTGCTTTTATTTCGGATTCAAAGCCTATTGCCATACGTCCTATTAACCCTTTCGATATAGGTACAGACTCTTTAGAAGCTTCTTGCATCTTTTTTGCTTCTTGTGCTTTTTTTATTTCAGACTCAAAACCTACTGCCATGCGTCCCTTTAGCCCCGATATAGGGGGTGCTTCTTGTACTTTTTTTGCTTCTTTCTGTGTTTTTATTTTGAATTCAAAGTCTTTAGACATATACTAACTTATTTATGTTAAAAAATTATATAATACTTAATAAAGTATAAATATAAAATCTTAACCTAAGCTAATAAATATTAATTTTTTGACAATTATTTTAAATGATTGTTGTAAATAAAATTATTTATTCAGTAAATCCTCTAATAGTTTTTCCGATGGAATGCAGCCATTTAGTAACAATTCGGAACTATTTAAAATCCTATAATCAAATGCTTCAAACTTTCCGCCGAGATGCTTTGCTAAAAAACGCTCTGCTATATAATGATATGATATTTTACTATACGGGTCACAAAAACTATGACCTTCATTTTTATATAAAGCATAAATAACGGGAATATTATATTTACTCATTGCCTCAACCATTTTATCTGACTCGGATTGTTTCACTACCGAATCTTTTGCACCTTGAATTATAAGCAATGGTTTCGTTATGTTATTAGCATAAGTTATAGGGGATTGCTTTATTAATTTCTCTCTTTGCTTTCTCGTCTTATAAGATCCTATTTTTATTTCTAGTGGATTTTTTTTTAAATTATAATCTTTGGGAAAATTTTTTAAATCTGCTATTAGATCTGGAGGACCAGCGACATCTATACCGCAAGCAAAAAGCTCAGGCGTGAAGGTTAAACCTGCAAGAACTGCATACCCTCCGTAACTTGATCCCATAATAGCAATTCTTTTAGGATCGGCTATTTTATTTTTGATAGCCCAGTTGACTGCATCAACTAAATCATCTTGCATTTTTCCACCCCATTCTCTGTTTCCGGCATTTTGGAAACTTTTACCAAAGCCTGTTGATCCTCGAAAATTAACACTTAAGACCACATAACCACGACTAGCAAGCCATTGGTGTTCTTTATTCATTCCCCATCTATCTCTACGATTTGGTCCTCCATGAACTAAAAGAACTAAAGGCAAAGGCTTATTTGGATATATTTTGTTAGATAGTTCTATATTATTAGGTAAAGTAATATAGCTAACTAAATCTAAACCGTCCCTAGATTTAATAATTACTGGGTTCATAGGAGCAAAAGAATATTTTTCTAATTCAGATTTACTACTAAATAAAAGTTTAATTTCCTTATTTTCTCTATTATATTTATAGTACCTAAAAGGTTTAACATCATTATCAAAACCAACAATCCAAATCTTATCATCTAAGCCACGATGCATAATATACATATTACCTAAGTTAAGTCTTTTAAGGTATTCAACATCCTCTTTAATAGAAGCGTCCAATATCTTATACGTGACTTTATCATATTCAGTTACTACTGCTTGGATTTCTTTAGTAGTGGGATGTATAGCTAGAATATTAATATCTGCTTTAGCATCTTCAGCTAATAATTTCATTTTTCCATTATTTAAATTTAATAATTTAAGAGTAACTGTTCCTTTACTACACCCATCAAGTAAATAAATATTATTTCCGCTAGCATCAAAGCCATGAAAACCAGTATAAGCAATATCTTCTGGAGTTAATTTCATTAAGAATACCCATTTATTATTTTTAAACTGAAAGTATTCTTCTTCACCTTTGTTATTTTTATATATTCCAACACGGATATTAAGGTCATTATCAATAAGAAAACCTACAAATTTATTATTCTTCATTATAAGCTTTTTGGTATAATCAAGAAGATTTAACTCATATATATCAAAATATTGCTGCTCTTTAGACTTCAAACCAATTAATATTTTATGGGATTTATTTATTCTTTTAGCAAAAAATTTAACTTTAATCTCACTTTCAGGGGTTAGCAACGTTGTTTGTTTTGTTTCTAAATCATATATGTATAGTTGATTACTTTTTTGATTATCCTTACTTTGCAAATAAAGAATATGCCTATTATCATAAGCCCACATATAATCATATAGACCTTGTTTCAAATCAAATGAAGCTATAACATTTTTTGGATTTTCACTATTTACAATTAATAAGCCCCCTCCTTTATTATATTCTCCAAAATAACTAATATATTTTCCGTCTGGACTAAAACCCAGCTTAAATTGATTAGGCGGTGAAAATAAAGCAGCTACAGGAATTATATCATGGTTAAGTTCGTTATTTGCATAAATATTAAAGTTTAATAATATAAGTGTAGATATAATGAAAACTATTTTTACTATCATAGCTTTAGTCTATTTTAAATTTATAGTTGCTTTATTACAACAGATATAAAAATGTTGTGATTGTGATTATATTTTAAAAATATTTAGCTTACAATTATAATTGCAAAAATAATTAGACTTTTGCAATTACTAATAATTAAAATAATATAGAGGTTTATTATGAGTAAAGATAAAAGCGATAATTCTGGTCCTAGTAATTTTATAAGTGATTTTATTTCATCTATTGGTAGAGCTGTATGTGAAAGTACTAAAGAATCATACGGAGATAAGTGTCCTCATGATGTAAATGTTGGGGGAAATGTTTATAATCCCGGCGGCGAACCAGAATCAAATGTTAGAGGTACTGAATATTAATTCAAAATTCCTAAAAATTTATAATTATAAGCTTCTTAAAATTTTTAGAAAGCCTAACTAATTACACCTATTTCATGACGTTTTACCTTGAGCTTAAGCTCCTCAAGGTTAAATCTAATATCAATCACAGCTCCACCTGTCTCTCTATTTGCAATATCTAAAACACCGCAATGTTCTTCGACTATTCTTTTAACTATAGCAAGCCCTACTCCCATACCTTTACTTCTAGTGGTTACATAGCTTTCAGTAGCCTTACCTATTAGCTCAGGCGGGAACCCTCTGCCGTTATCTAGGACTGTAATATTGATAAATTGCTCACTCGTATTTATATTAACTTTTATTGCTGCTTGATTACTTCCCTCTAATGATTCTTCAGCATTTTTAAGCAAATTTATCATCACTTGATTTATTTGAGTAGTATCACACGTAAAATCAAATTGATCGATATTAGTTTCAAAACTATATAAAATATTATTATTAAGTAATTTACGTGCTTCTACAATATTATTAATTACATAAATCAAATCACAATTGGTAAATTTAGGGGCAGGAAGACGAGCAAAAAGAACAAATTCAGATACAATATTTTTAATATCATTAGTATGGCGAATAATCATTTTTAAATAATTCTCAAACTCTGCCCTTTCTTTAATTTCAGGACTAAATTTTTTAAGTAATCGCTCGGAAGCAAGCAAAATAGGTGTTAACGGATTTTTAATTTCATGTGCTACTTTTTTCGCTACATCCGACCAAGCTAATGCCCGTTGTGCTATCACTAAATCCCTTTGTTGGCGTGAAAGCTGCTTAATCATTCTATTAAATGCAGCATAAAGCGTTCCTATTTCGTCTTTATCTACTTCATTCTCTGGAACTTGCACTGTTAGATCACCGCTTTTTACTTTATCGGTTGCAATAACTAACTTCTTAATGGGATTTACTATCTTAGCAGTAACTATAACACCAAAACTTATCGCTATTAAAAGAAGTAATAAGGCTATAAAGATAAAAATAATTGAGAATTTTATTTGTATATTTCCTATCTGGTTTTTAAGACGGTGATACTCTGCTGCCGCTCCATTAGTTGCATCTATATGATCAATAATTTTATTATCAATTGACCTACCCACTAGTAAATATACATCATTATATTCTTTTAACTTAATCAACATTCTTATTTTAGTTGGATCAGATTTTACTTCTACCGGCTCACACGAATCTGCCTTTTTAATTAGATGGGCAGGAATAGTTGCAAATGACAGAGAAAAACTTAAATAGCTATTAGCAATTATTGTATTAGTCGACTTATTTAACACTATTGCTTCATCAAGCGATCTCATTTCTGCTTCGGTGTTTAATGTTTTAGTAAATAAAGCAGGATTATGAATTAAATCGTAATACATATCACTTAAATCCTCAGCAACAGCAAGTGCTGTCTCTCGTAATAGCACTTTATGTTCAGCAATATAAGAATCAGCAACCATTATAGATTGATCAAGTACAACAGAAATTTTTCGATCAAACCAAGCCTGAATACTAAGGTTTAAAAAATAAGCAGAAGATATTGAAACGATTATAGTGGGAATAGCAGCAGCTAGACTAAACGCAACTACTATACGATTTTGTAACTTAGAAGTATTTTGATCGCTATTTTTAAAGAAAAAACTTTGGAAAAATTTGCGAGTTAATAATATGCCAAGAACTAAGAAAATTATTAAATCAATTAATAAAAACCAAATCACTTTACTAGAATTAACTGCACCATTTTTTGTGCCGATAGATATTGTGTAATAAGTGAAATAAGAGAAAATAATAGCTATTGCGACTAAAATACCTATAAATCTTTTACTATAGAGATATTTAAATAAAAATATTTTTAATTTCGGCATCTTGCTATCTTAAAATCTTAATTCGTTTGTTATTTTAACGTGTTGCATGGCTCGTAAATCGTCATTGCGAGCGACCAAAGGAAGCGTGGCAATCTCATGAAGTAGAACTCCTAAGATTGCCACGTCGAGGCTTCGCCTCTTCCTCGCAATGACGACTCTCCATCCACGCAAGCAAGCCTCACACGGGAATAACATTGACTATAATAACAAAAAAAGCTAGAAATACCACTATTTCTAGCTTTTATGCTTTCTAATAAATGAAGATGGTAATTTAATTAAATTCAAGCAGCATCTGACCTTTGACCACATTATCCTTTTCACTTACGAAAATTTTAGCTATTTTCCCGTCACGTTCGGCTAAGATGATATTTTCCATTTTCATAGCGGTTAAGATCATAATTTCCTGCCCTATTGTTACTTCTTGTCCTTCTTTCACTTTAATTGATGCAATTTGACCGTTAAGAGGAGCTTGCAGTTCAGAATTTTCTTCTGTTACTACTTTCGAAACCATTAACCCTTCAAGTTCTGAAATACGAGGGGAGCGAACAAAGGCTTTTACGCTAATACCAGCATGTGATAGTAAATAACCAGTTCTGATATTTTCAATTTTAATATTTGTCTTTTTGCCATTAATTATGGCTACAAAAAGCTCATTACCTAAATTCCAGTTACTACGAATATATATTCGGTCACTTTCATGGCGTATATTATAGCCATTTTCAACAGGCGTAATTAGAACGGGGAATAATTTATCGTCAATCGTTACCACCCATCTAGTACCGATTTTATTAGCTTGGTTATTGATATTTCCAGAAATTAAAGAAGCACGTCTTTGCTCAGATATATAAATAAAAATAGCGGTTGCTAAAAATACTCCTGTTACTTCTGATGTTAGACTTGCACCGGAAAACCCATCTGGATATTCTTCTTGAATAAAGGCAGTAGAAATATCACCGCTAACAAAACGAGGATGTAGCATTACTGCTTCTAAGAAGCTGATATTATGAGAAATACCATTAATAATGTAAGAACTTAAAGCAGAACGCATTACCTCAATTGCCTGCTCTCTTGTTTCGCCGTAAGTACATAATTTTGCGATCATCGAATCGTAGAACATGCTAACTTCACCGCCAAGTCCAATACCGGTATCTATACGAATATTCGGGCTTTTTACAGGTTCAGAATATGCCGTAATTCTACCACTAGAAGGCAGGAAACCACGACTTGGATTTTCAGCACAAATTCGTGACTCAAACGCCCAACCTTTTAATTTTACATCATCTTGGGTAAATGATAATTTTTTACCGGCAGCGATTTTTATCATTTCCTCAACGATATCTATACCGGTTATTAATTCGGTAACAGGGTGTTCTACCTGCAATCTCGTATTCATTTCTAAGAAATAGAAATTTTTCTCACTATCTACTATAAACTCAACAGTACCTGCAGAGTAATATCCAACCTTTTTGGATAAAGATATTACTTGCCTATACATTTCCTGCCTTATTTCTTCGGTAATGAATGAGCTTGGAGCCTCTTCAATTACTTTTTGATGGTGACGCTGTATTGAACATTCACGTTCCCCAAGGCATACGCTATTGCCATACTGATCAGCAAGCAGTTGAATTTCGATATGACGAGGTCTTTGGATCAATTTTTCAATAAATAATCTATCATCACTAAAACTATTACCGGCTTCAAGCTTTGCAGATTCAAAAGCATTTGCCATTTCGGAAGGGTTATTTACCATCCTCATACCACGCCCGCCGCCACCGGCAGCTGCTTTGACAATCACCGGAAAGCCTATTTCTTTTGCGATATCTATTGCTTGTTTAACATCATTTATAGTTCCCATATAACCGGGAACAGTGCTAACTCCTGCTTCTATTGCTATCTTTTTTGCTTCAATTTTATCGCCCATTTTCTTTATAGTAGCAGCATTAGGACCTATTAAAACTACTCCCTCTCTTTTAAGAACATTGGCAAAATTAGGGTTTTCAGATAAAAAGCCATAGCCTGGATGCACGGCATTTGCACCGCTTTCACGAATTGCCGAAACAAGATTTTTAATAGATAAATAGCTCTCTGTTGCAGGTGAATCACCTATATAATAAGCTTCATCTGCATGCTGAACATACATCGAGTTTGTATCGGCTTCAGAATATACGGCAACCGACCCTATACCCATTTTCTTTAAAGTACGGATTATCCTAACAGCAATTTCGCTACGATTAGCGATTAAAATTTTATCAAATAAAGGTTTGGTCATAGAATTTTGATTAAAATAGTTATTTAATTATCCACCAATATGTGGCTCAGCATAAATTGTTTCACCTGTAAGAGACAAAGCACATGTACTTGTTATACCATCATAGGACTCAACAGGTATAGGAGGTGGTGCTTCTTCTGGGGCTGCATGTTTGCATTTAATAGGACCTATAGGTCTATTTTTGTTATGCTGAGCATAACGAATATAAAATTTCTCCAGAGCTTCTTTATTTATAGGAGTCGCAGCATATATAAGCATAGATGGAGTAGCTGGGGTTACAGGAGTTATCGGTTCATTCTGATTATCATACTTATCTCTTACGATTCTAACTACCGAATAAAGGTTTTCTGTTGCTTTACCACTTTGATTTATTACTGAGTTATTATTTTCACCAATTAAAGATTCTATGCTTGCATATCCTGGCTCTTCTGACTGCATAATATTTAAAGGAGGTAGTGGAGTTTTTGCTTTCATTTTAGTTTCCGATTATATTATGTTCTTGAATTTGTATTTTACTTTTATGTCATTCCCGCAGAGGCGGGAATCCATCATAAAGCAAGATAACCTACGCTTTTTGCTTTGTATTTTTTATTACTGGATCCCGTGGTCAAGCCACGGGATGACAGCTATAACGGCAAATTATCATGTTTCTTCCAAGGCAATTCTACCTTTTTAGTGCGTAAGAAATTCAGGGCTTTACATATTCGCCATCTTGTATTTTGTGGTCTTATTATATCATCTAAATAGCCTCTAGATGCTGCAACAAAAGGCGATGTTACTACTTTTTTATATTCATCGATTTTTTGTTTTTTAGCCTCCGGATCTTTGCATTCTTCCCTAAATATTATTTCAGCGGCTCCCTCTGCCCCCATCACTGCAATTTCGGAATTAAACCAAGCATAATTTATATCACCTCTAAGATGCTTAGAGTTCATCACTATATAAGCTCCGCCGTAAGCTTTGCGAGTAATCACGGTAATTTTCGGCACTGTTGCTTCTGCGTAAGCATATAAAAGCTTAGCACCATGCTTGATAATACCATCATGCTCTTGAGAAGTACCTGGCAAGAATCCCGGCACGTCAACAAGACTTACTATAGGAATATTGAAAGCATCACAAAATCTAATGAATCTTGCTGCCTTTCTTGAAGCATTAATATCTAAACACCCTGCTAAATGCAATGGTTGATTTGCAACAAACCCTACTGGATAACCTTCCATATAGCCAAAACCAATGATGATATTCTTAGCAAAATCTGGTTGTAATTCAAAAAACTCTCCCTCATCTACAATACGCTCGACAAGCTCTTTCATATCATAAGGTTTATTGGGAGTATTAGGGATTAGAGTACTTAGAGACATATCAACCCTATCAGCAGGATCAACAGTAGGACGAATAGGAAGAGGACTACGATTAGATGATGGCAGAAAATTAAAGAACCTACGAATTTCTAGTAATGCTTCTATGTCATTATTAAATGCAAGATCAGCCACACCGCTTTTGGTAGTGTGCATACGTGCACCGCCAAGTTTCTCTTGGCTTACTTCCTCGCCAGTAACGGTCTTTACTACATCAGGACCGGTTACAAACATATAGGAAGTATTTTTAACCATGAATATAAAATCGGTTAAAGCAGGCGAATAAACAGCACCACCGGCACAAGGACCCATAATTAAAGTAATCTGAGGAATAACACCTGAAGCTAAAACATTACGCTGGAATAGTTCACCATATCCAGCAAGAGCGTCCACACCCTCTTGAATTCTTGCACCACCCGAATCATTAATGCCGATTACGGGAGCACCAGTTGCTATAGCTTGATCTAAAATATCGCAAATCTTTTTAGCATGATACTCACCAAGTGAACCGCCAAGCACTGTAAAATCTTGGCTATAAATAAAAACTAATCTACCATTTATTGTGCCATGACCTGTTACAACACCATCACCTAAAAACTTCTTATCATCCATCCCGAAATTTTCACATCTATGAGCTACAAACATTCCTGTTTCGGTGAAACTATTAGGATCTAATAATACCTCTATTCGTTCACGTGCTGTTAACTTACCTTTCTTATGCTGGGTATTAATTCTATCTTCACCACCCCCTTGCCTCGCAATATTTTTTTTCTCGTCAAGTAACTCCGCAGAGATTATATTACTTTGATTCATAGATATTTATAATTTTATTTTTCAAAATATCCGTAGTATAATATAATAATGTTAGCGTGAAAAGATAATTATTTATGTCATCTACCAAAGATAGCAAAGAACAAACTATAAAAACTAAAATAAAGCCTAATTTTAGCAATTTATCATCTGCTTTAAAAAAGAATTTACAGAGACGAAAGAAAGCTAAGGAAGAAAAACCTAACAATTAAATATTTTAAAAAGGCAAAATATGAATTTATATACATTAATGATTAAAATTGGTAATTTTTTCTCTTTATTTATTCCTGAACAAAATATAGAAAAATCTAGTAATGATATTCCGGCTAATAGAGAAGCCACCCGTGATTATTATGAAGATTTAGGCAACCCTTATTAAAAGGACTAAATATAATTTAAGTTGACGCTATCTCAAGCTTAAAGTAATAATAAAAAACAAATATTATTGAAGAAAATATAAATTATATTACTATTCGAAATCAAACCTTATCTGAACTACAAGAAAAGATAAAAAATTATACAGATTCTAAAGGAAAGAAAATTTCTTTGGCGGATGAATTAATAAAATCAAGACTTCTAGAAGCTGAGAATGAATAATATAATTTATGTCATCTACCAAAGATAGCAAAGAACAAACTATAAAAACTAAAATAAAGCCTAATTTCAGCAATTTATCATCTGCTCTAAAAAAGAATTTACAGAGACGAAAGAAAATTCAAAAAGAAAAAGATGGAAAGATGTAACCTCTTATAAAAATATTTCAAAAGTTAAGATTTCTTTACCTTTGATAAATAATTTAGCTTGTAATATATTAAAATAAAGTATAATAATGCACAGCAAATTACTAATGAGGAGGAAACGAATATGATTATAACGCATGAACTAATAAACAGAATAGCAACACAACAAGTTACAAAAGATGATGTCGTAACACTAAAAAGTGCTTTTGGTAACGATATCCCTGGACGCAAAGCTTTTCTTGCCTCATTAGATGAAATTTTAACAGATCAGGATCTACATGCATTAAACTCCGCAGTAATGAAGCATGCTACCATTTTAAGTGACGCACCAAATCTTTTATGTAGGACGCAAGAAGAGAAAGTTTTTGCTGACTTACTAATAATGGAAGCTAAACGTAGTGGTATGCAAATAAAATTTGACGATAATAATAATGCACAACCTCTAAAGCCTCAAGATATTCCTGACGCTATTTTAGCTCATTATAATACATTACAAAAACATTTCTATAATGATACTAAGGTAAGAGAGAATAATAAATCTAATTATGATATCAATAGTTTAGTATCTCAAAGCATAAATTTTCTTTTATACCCTACTCTTTTAAGAGATACAAAAACTTACCAAGATTGGAGCGATGAGACTAAAATGAGTACTGAAATAGCATTGCAAGATATGAAAGGTCAGTATATTAAGAAGTTAAGTGACTCTAATATTGCACAACATGCAATTAATCACAAGCAAGTAAAATTTAACTCAGATCCACAAAAAAATATATCTTCAGATGATAAAGTTAATAATATTATTACTATTTACGGTAATAATTTAGGTATAACTACGGAAAAAATAGTATTAAGTGCCATAGAACAATATGAAAATAAAAACAAATTAAATTTAGATAATTCAACTAAAACAAACGCAACGAAAATATTAACCAATCAACTAAATGATAGTTTACTCAATAAGCTAGAGAAGAATTTTTATCCGACATTAGTTATAAACAGCAAAAAAATAGTAGATATAATTACTAAAGGATTGGAAAAAATTAAAATAAATAAGCTTAATATATTTAACAAATTCAAAAATTTTAATGAAGAAAATTTATTGACAATAATTAACAAAGTGCCGGAAAAAATAGGAATCGCTAAAAATAAATCTAATATAAATAGAAAGCCACAAATATCGCCAGTAATTAAGGGTGATGTAGATGAAATTTTAAATAAATTGTCTAAAATGCCAAATTTATCAGAAAAAGAAAAAATGTTATTACAAAAACCTACTAATATAACAAATAAACCAAAATCACAAAAAAGCCGTACAATTTGACATGTTAATATAAATTGCATAATATATTTGACAATAATTCAAACCTAGGGTAATGATTAAAATCATGTATCCTATATCATCCCGTGGCTTGGGAACTAGATCCAGCATAAAGCGAGATAAATCGAGCTTTTTATATCTGTATTTTTATTACTGGATCTAGTTCCCAAGCCACGAGATGACACATCGGACGCATTTTCCTAACTACAAAACCTCGCCAACCTTACGTAAGGATTAGAAGCAAAACTAATAAACTACTATATACTATGGATTCAAATAAATTATATCTTTTCAAGGATAGACGATTCTTACCGAATTTTATAGTACAATTATGTGGTTGTCTTAACGATAACATCTTGAAAAATGCTCTTGTAATTTTAATTACTTATGGAGTTGTTGGTTCTCTAAGCAAATATAATAACTTACTTGTTTTAGTTACCAATGCTATTTTTGTTCTACCTTTTATAATATTTGCAAGTATAGCAGGGCAAATTGCTGATAAATATGAACGCTCTACCCTAATTAAAATCATAAAAGCTTGCGAGATTGCTATAATCGCTTTTGCTATTTACGGCTTCCATCATAATAATATTATAGTGCTGCTCTGCTCTATTTGCCTGATGGGTATTCATTCCACTTTCTTTGGTCCAATTAAATATAGTGTTCTTCCTGATCATTTGAGTAAAGAGGAATTGCTTGGAGCTAACGGCTTTGTTGAGGCTGGAACTTTCATCGCTATTTTCATCGGTACTATAATCGGCAGCTATTACACAATCAGTAATAATTTCATAATTCATTCCTTAGTTACAATTGCAGCTATTGGCTTTATTTCAAGCCTTACTACACCAAAATCAAATAACGCAAATCGTGAGATTAAGGTAAATTTTAATATCATAAGCGAAAGCCTAAATATGATAAGATATGCTCAAACCAAAAAGCAAATATACTTAGCAATACTAGGCATTTCATGGTTTTGGTTTATTGGAGCTGCTATAATTTCTCAGATACCTTTACTTGCTAAAATAACGTTTAAAGCTGATGAGAATGTTGCTAATTTATTTTTAGCAGTTTTCTCGCTTGGCGTTGGTGTCGGCTCATTTTTATGTAGCAAAATATTTGAAGATGAAATCACTGTTAAATACCTCTTTATTTCAGCACTTGGCATTAGTATTTTTGGCATCGATTTATTTTTTGCTAGTAGAATTAGTGCAGTTGCTTATGAACCAGCTCAACTAAAAAGTATCTTTGTATTTTTATCAAAAAGGCATAATTGGCGAATAGTTATCGATCTATTCTTTTTAGCAGCAATTGGCGGCTTATATATCGTGCCTCTTTTTGCTATATTACAGCATTACGCAAATCCCGCTCACCGCAGCCGTATTATTGCCGTAAACAACCTAATTAATTCTATCTTTATGGTAGGATCAACTATTATCCTATCATTATTATTTTATTTAAATTTTACAATACCTTGGATAATATTATTTATCAGCCTATCTAATATCATCGTTACCGTCTATATTTATCGCTTAATCCCTGAAGTTAAAATTATTCCTTACCCTGTCTTGCGTAGAATATTCCAATTTTGGTTTGATTTAATGTATAAGGTTGAAGTTAAAGGGCTTGAGAATTTACAGAAAGCAGGCAACAAAGTAGTAGTAATTGCCAACCATATTTCATACCTTGATCCACCGCTAATTGCTACTTACCTAAAGGAAGAAATGACCTTTGCAATAAGCCCTGATATACGCAAAATATGGTGGATTAGACCATTCTTGCGTATGGCTAATACTTTGCCTGTTGATCCAAACAACCCAATGGCAATTAAGACCTTAGTAAAAGAAGTACAAAATGACCGAAAAATAGCTATTTTTCCGGAGGGTAGAATAAGTGTTACCGGTTCTTTAATGAAGATTTACGAAGGTCCTGGAATGATCGCCGATAAAGCAAACGCAACTATTTTACCAGTTAGAATAGATGGCACACAATTTACTCATTTCTCAAAGCTACAAAATATATTAAAGAGGAAAATATTTCCTAAAATTACTGTTACTGTTCTACCGCCAGTAAAATTTGCTGATATTGGTGCTGCATCCGGTCAAGAAAGACGCCAATATATAGCAAGAACTCTATATGATATTATGGCTGATATGATGTTTGAGAGTTCAGACTATAAGAATACTTTATTTGCATCGCTGATAGAAGCTGCCAAAATTCATGGGTTTAAGAAAAAAATAGTAAATGACTTTGAAAATAACAAAGCTACTTATCAAGATTTAATACTTAAATCTTTTATTCTTGGTGATTTAATCAAAAGGAACAATATTTTTGGCAAGCATTTAGGTTTAATGCTACCTAACACGACAAATACACTAATTACCTTTTATGCCATGCAATTTAGCGGATTTGTTCCAGCTATAATTAATTGGAGCAGTGGGATAAATACTATTATTAACTCATGTAAAACTGCACAGCTAAAAGTAATTTATACCTCAAAGCAATTTATAGAAAAAGCAGAGCTACACGAATTAATAACTAATTTATTAGATTTTGGTATTAAAGTAATATATTTAGAAGATTTTAAAAACCAAATCAATCTAGCTCTAAAATTAAAAGCCTCAATGGGCATCCGTTTTTCTAAAACTTATTATAAGTATTTTTGTCGTAATCGTGATGATGAAAAACCAGCAGTAATAATTTTCACTTCAGGTACCGAAGGGGAGCCTAAAGCTGTAATGTTATCTCATAGAAATCTGCAAGCTAATAGATATCAGGCAACTGCTAAAATACCTTTTAGCCCTGATGATATAGTATTTAACTCACTACCATTATTCCATTGCTTTGGGCTTGGCGGAGCAATTATTACAACTTTAAACGGCATTAAGCTATTTTTATACCCCTCACCTTTAAATTACCGCAGCATACCAGAAATGATATATGATGTCGGAGCAACCATATTAATTTCAACTGATACATTTTTAAATGGCTATGCCAATTATGCTCATCCATATGACTTTTATTCATTACGTTATATATTTGCAGGTAGTGAAAAACTAAAAGAAACTACCAAACAATTCTGGCTTAATAAATATGGCATACGTATTTTTGAAGGATATGGTATAACGGAAAGCTCACCTATCATTGCTTGCAATACTCCTATGCATAGTAAAGCTGGTACTGTTGGGAGGTTGTTGTCAAAGATTGAATATAAACTTGAAAAGGTTGAGGGGATAGATGAGGGGGGACGCTTACTAATTCGTGGTCCTAACGTCATGCTTGGTTATTTAGACGAAAATGGTAACTATATTTATAAAGAATGGCACGATACGGGTGATATAGTTAAAATTGATGGAGAAGGATACATAACCATTTTAGGACGTTTAAAAAGATTTGCTAAAATAGCTGGCGAAATGATTTCTCTTACAAAAGTCGAGGAGCTTGCAAGTGAGATTGATCCTAGCTCCTTACATGCTGCAATTTCCACACAAGATGAAACGCAAGGGGAAAAAATTATTTTATTTACTACCAGTACTATTATAAATAGAGAAAATTTTACAAATAACGTACGCAAAGCACAAGTTTCTTTACTCTATATACCGAAAATAGTTATTACTTTACCTGAGATACCGCTACTTGCAAATGGTAAAGTTAATTACTTAGAAATGACAAGGAATTTGGATAAGTATATTTCTTCTCTTTGAAAAATAGTATTTTGTAATCCTTTCAAAAGAAGTTTAAATATTTTATTGCACAGTTGAAATTTATTGGATATTTTCAATTAAGTTTAATTAATTAGAAAATTATTATGAAAAAAACAAACTTTAATACAAGGTGCGAATTACCTAACGGAAAAATTGTTTTTTGTCACATGGTAGAACCTACCTTAAGAATTGCTAAAACATTAAGTCAAAATTGTTTACAAGAATTATACTTAAATGTTACAGATAACTCAAACAAGTCATTTAAGTCATCTGATAAAGAATGTCAAAAAAAAGTAGAGGATTTTATAGCAAAAAAAGATAGTATAATATATCCAGTTTTTAGAAAAATATTAGAGAATTCTCTACAGATAGATACTAGATCAAGTGATGATACTGTAACAATAATTGATCCTAAATTACATCCCATAGAAGATTATTATTACGACTAGTACTATAGTGAATTTACCATGCGGTCAAGCCGTGTTTGCATTGCCCGCATGGGTCATTTTTTCCATCATTGCGAGGAAATTACGAAGTAATTGACGAAGCAATCTAGTTAAAAATATCAATAATATTGATATTTTTAGTTGTTTTTCTGGATTTCATGGTCAAGCCAAGGAAAGACATTGAGGATTTTTTTTGATACTCTGAAAATAGCAGAGTCTAATAAACATTTTTTTTAAGGTTTATATTTATGCAAAATCAAGATACTAATTATAAGACTATTATTAGAGAACTTGAGAAATCTTATGATAGTTATATTAAAAATAAAGAAATAGTTATTAATGTCGTACTGGATACAGTTACTATCGGTGGAGGTTTAGTATTAACAACCTCGACAGTCGGGGTTGGAACGGCTCTAGGAATAACTATATTAGGCAGTATTATTTTTTCAGAAAATTGTATTAGGAAAGTATATAAAAAAAAATTATTAAATGCTCTTTCTGTAGGTGAGCTTGGTGATGTTGAGGAAATCGAGAAATATTATAAGCAGCTTCCTAAAAAATTACGAGAAGACTGGAGTGATGCCAATTTTTTCCCTAAGTTAGCGGATCATCTGAAAGAGAAGTTTTTTGAAGATAAAATATATAGTTTTGATAAAGATAACAACTTTAATTCTCAGGAATTAGATGACTTTGGTGGAAATGATATAAATGATGATTGGGTATCATTAACAGGAAACGATAAAACTGTCAAAATTATAAGTTATGATTCTTAAATTTTTATTATTTTCTTTGATCATTAAAATTTTTTCATTTCCTCCAATAATTTTAAATCCTACTTTTTCATAAGTTTTTATAGCTGCTATATTTTTACTATCAGGCTCAACCAAAATATGGGAGAATTCTTTATCTATAAAATTTTCTAGAAAAGTTTTTAAAGTTAATATTCCAATGCCTTTATTTAAGTATTCAAGTTCACCTAAGAAAAAATCAATTGCTGCTAAA
Source organism: Rickettsia bellii RML369-C (assembly GCF_000012385.1). Taxonomy (NCBI): domain Bacteria; kingdom Pseudomonadati; phylum Pseudomonadota; class Alphaproteobacteria; order Rickettsiales; family Rickettsiaceae; genus Rickettsia; species Rickettsia bellii. The sequence continues at coordinate 520,757 of NC_007940.1, read as the reverse complement.
TTTGGGGGTAAATTAATTAGTAGGTTTGCCTGTTCAAAATCATGAGCGTTATAAATTTGGATATACCCTACTGGAGTCCGATTTACCTTTACAATATAAGCCTGTATTTTTTTAGGCTCATTATTTTGTAGCTTATACCCTTTAATATAGCTTAAATATTTCTGTTTTATTAATTCCAAATTCCATTTTATTTCCTGATCCCACCATAATTTTACATGTGGCATTTCTAACCATTTTAAAAGAAGAGGAAAGTGAGAATCGGCAAGAGGTACAAAATTTATGTTCATAATGCTTTTATCTCATATGGAAGAAACATACCATTCTGAAGCAATGTTTAGTCCAATTGACTTTAAAAATAGGCGTTTAGGTTTATCATGTCCGCCACAAACAACTAAAATTTGACTAGCATTCTTTACTTTAGCTCTAGCTTTAATTTCTTCTATTAGCTTATTACCTACTGAAAACCAATCATTATCGGTTTTAACACAAAAATCATCAACCATTAAAGTAAGACCTTTTGGGTCGTAAACTTCAGGAGCTTCTATTATCTTACCTATAATAAAACCAATTATTTTATTTTCACTTTCTGCAATCAACATAATATAATCATCAAGTAACAATAACTCTTTAAACCATTTAGCTTGTAACTTTTCAGCTCCCTCTTTATAACGCCAAAATTGCGGCTGGACTTTTTCGTAAGCACGGCGTTTTGTATAGGATAAAGCAACCATAGCATCAATATCGTCACTATTAGCAAAACGAATAGAGTTATTATTATTTGCTTGAATGTATTGTTGTGTACCAAACTCAAAAATAACCCTTTCCGCTTTATAATCATTCACTGGAACAAGTTTAATTTCTTCTTGATAATTACCTTTAGTAAATTCATTTATAGCATTACGCCAAAATATTATTGCCGGTTTATTTTCAGGTAGAGCGGAAACTTCCCATATTCCTTGATGCATTTGCCAAATTTTCTGTGCTACTTGCTTGCCTATTCCTTTATTTTGAAATCTTGCCAAGATAAAAAATTGAGCCATATTCCAATCAAGCTTATCGGTAGTTCCTATTTTATTAAGTAATACAAAACCCGCTATTTCATTATTTACTTTAATCAAATAAGCTTTCCTATCAGCTTCTATAAAATATTTTTTATAATCATTAGCTTCATATAAACCATCTTGCGGCAATGTCCAATCATATTCGTCTGATTCAAAACCACCATAATGCGACAAATCATATACATAAAACCGTGCCATATTTTGAATTAATGGATAATCATCAATGGTAGCAGGAATCAAATTTACATTCTTTATAAAACTACTTATCATAACTTTTTCCTAAAATAGGCTCTTAATCAAACTGTTTTAGTTATTAAAGATACATATTCATCACTTAAACTATATTTTCTTCCCTTGTTGGAAAAATCTATGATTTTCAAAAACCCCTGATCTACCCAATCGGCACAAAGCTTAGCACTTGTTCGAGGTTTAAAACCAAAAACTTTACCAATTTGACTACTAGTTACAACTTCAAATTGCTTAAAAAGCTCTAAAACTTTTCTCTGTTTAGGATCAAGCTTTCTAAGTACTGCACTCATGTCAGGAAGCTCTTTATTACTTACCTCTTGCATTTGATTAAGTACTTTTTCAAAAGATATAGCCATACCATTTATAAAATACTCTACCCAGCCTGTTATATCTGCTTCAGCACGCCCCATATAATAATTATGATGTCCTATGCTAATAGCCTCATAGTAAGCTCCTAGGTTTTTAGCATAGTACTCTTCAAGAGAATATAAGCCTTTGAGATCGTAACCTCCTAAATGAAGTATTAAGGTTGTAAGTAATCTTGCAGTTCTACCGTTACCGTCATAATAAGGGTGTATAGTTGCAAATTGATAATGAGCTATTGCTGCAATAACAGGAAAAGGCAGCTCATTATTATTAATCCATAATACCATATTGTGCATAAGATTTTTTACGTCTTTTGCCTCTGGAGGCATATAAATAATTTTTTTTGTCCCGCTATCTTTAATGACATTTTGTCCATCACGATATACCTTTGATACTTCAAGATTTGGTAAGTCAAATTTCGGGACTCGCCATTGCTCACGTATTTTTATACGCTCCGCAGGCTCACCGCTTATTTGACTACCAACTTTTGAAGTATCTGCGGTACATTTTGTAGGCTTAACATTAGTTTTGCCATTAGACATGATCAAAGCATGAAGCGTTTGTATTATATTCTCTGTAATTTTTACATTTTGGGCTACCCATTTTTCTACTTGCGTTAAAGCTGCGTAGTAACCTTTAACTTCATCCTCATCTCGTTCTCTTCCTGGAAAATGCTCTTGATGTTGAACTATGTTTTTAATCTGATCTGCATCGAGCCTATTCCCTTCAATCATAGTAGAATAATGTGTAGTATAAAGACGTGCAGTTTCTCTTAAAGAACTAAGAACAGTAGGATTTAATGGCAAATGCAGTATTTCAGCTTTAATAGCTTCAATACGCATTAATGATTTCACAACTTTAGGAGTTATTTTATAGTTTGGTTTAAATTTTAGATTTATCTGCATAATAACGGCATTTTATCTGCATAGTTCATTATTATATTATGCAGATAAAGTACAGATAAATCAAATATTTATTTCATATTTATAACTCTTTTCTAAAATAGGCTCCTGCTGATTCACCGGATTTGTAGCCTAAATTTTCGTAAAAAGCATGCGTGCCGTCTTTGGCTCGTCGGTAACCGGAAGTAAGATCAACTAATACCTGATTATATTTTTTGGCTTTTTCTTCTAAATATTCCATTAGCTTTTTACCAATTTTTTGCCCTCGGTAATTTTCGTCAATGACTAAAGCTTCAACATGAATGCGGATTTTATCTGATACAAAAAGCATTGATTTAGACCAAGCAATAACTCCAACAATTTCATTATTTAAACTAGCTACGGCAACACCATATCCATCATTATTTATGAATTTTTTAAAACGAGTTGTTAATTCTTCTAAGCTAGATGGATAACCAAGTTACGACATTAAGGGCAAAATACTAGATATATCATTAATTGTTGCGGAACGAATATTTATTTCATTCATATTATATCACAATCAGTAATTTTCTATCTCTCTAAAACCTTTAGTCCCTCTTTCAAACCATGTTTTATAAATGTAATTTTAGCTTGTTTACCATCAGCCGTTATAAACTCTAAATAATTATCATTTAATAAAATCATTTCAATGTCATCTTGTGTAATAGTAGCTATAGCTTGGCAACTATTTATCGTACAATTTATATATTTTCCTGGTGCAATATTTTTCTCACTGCTATTAATAGCTGTGCCAGCAGGAATTTGAACATTTGGCGGTAATACTTCGATTAGTTTTAATTCCTTTATGCTTTGATCATTATTGAAATAACCAATATGGTACATTGCTAATATTTCTTTCTCTTTATCTTTTTCCGTATTATTAATTTGTTGTGATAGAAAGCAAATTTGTTTTTGTTCGTTATTAAGATTGCAGTTTAAATTCCAAGCTCCATATTTTTTAGGAGCTGTTGAAGCATTAACATTTTCCACCCTAAATAATACGAAAACCCCAACTATTACAAATAAACCACTACAAACAAATATAGTTTTTTTTATATAATTCTTCATTTTATTTCTAACCTTTTTAAAATATTTTCTTTTCCTAAAATTTCAGCAATTTCAAATACGCTAGGTGAGCCGACCATACCGGTTATTAAAGCTCTCACAGGCTTCATAACTTCATTTAGCTTTAAACTATTTGCTGCTGCTATTTTCTTAAATTCATCCTGTACTGATTCTTTATCAAACCGCTCAAGTTTTTCTAAGCCTTGTACAACATTATTAATCAAATTTTTATCGCAATTTGCTATTATCTCTTTTGCCTCCGATTCATAAGCAACAGGAATATTTACTAGATAAATTTTAGCAAGCTTTGCTAAATCTAGCAGTGTTTCACTTCTAACTAATAAACCTTGCAAACCACGTCTTATATAATTTACTTCCTGCTCACTGACCTTGTAATTTCTATTTAATATCTCTAAAATTTTAGTAATTAAACTGTCTTCATCAAGCATTCTTAAATAATGGCTATTTAAACTATTCATTTTAGTAAAATCAAGCCTTGCAGGTGATTTACCGAGTGAATCTAGGTTAAACCATTCGATAGCTTGATCCATCTGGATAATCTCATCATCCCCATGACTCCAACCAAGCCGCAATAGATAATTACATAAGCTTTCCGGCAAATATCCCATATCCTTATAAGCTTCAACACCTAAAGCCCCATGCCTCTTAGATAATTTAGCACCATCTGCTCCATGAATTAGCGGTATATGAGTCATAATTGGAACATGGTAACCAAAAGCGTTATATATAGCGATTTGCCTCGCAGCATTCGTTAAATGATCATCACCTCTAATAATGTGAGTTATACCCATATCGTGATCATCAACCACCACAGCTAGCATATAAGTAGCAGTGCCATCACTACGTAGCAACACCATATCATCAATATGGCAATTCTCAATTACTACATCACCTTGCAAAGTATCATGAATTGTTATACTACCTGAACTTGGAGTTTTTAAACGTATAACCGGCTTTATGTCTTTTGGGTAAGTATCAGAAGTTTTATCACGCCACTTACTGTTAAAAATAAAATGCTGCTTATTTTCTAGAGCTTCTTGTCTTTGCTTTTCTATTTCTTCCTGAGGCGTAAAACAATAATATGCCTTACCCTCTGCAAGCAACTTTAATGCTGCTTCCTTATAAAGATCATTGCGTTTAGATTGGAATACAACTTCATCATCCCAATTAAGCCCTAGCCATTTCAGTCCTGAAAATATGGCTTCTACCGCTGCTTCTGTTGATCTTTCTTTATCAGTATCTTCAATACGTAATAGAAATTTGCCGTTATTATGCTTAGCAAATAAATAATTGAATAAAGCCGTTCTTGCTGAACCTATATGTAAAAACCCCGTCGGTGACGGAGCAAATCTAGTAATCACGTTGTTAGTCATTTTTTTACTCTTGCTGTCATTTAGCTCACTTGTAGAGGGATCCAGTTTTTTTATTATCACCCCGTGGCTTGTACCCAGGTTGTTGCATGGATCAATTATGTCATTCCCGCATGGCATTGTTGCGTGGATCATTTTCCCCTGTCATCCCGTGATTTATTCACGGGATCTAGTTAAAAATACTAATTTTATTAGTATTTTTTATTATTTTCTGGATACCGTGGACGTTTTTTGTTCCACTCAACAATTCCTTCCCGCATAGGCGGGAATGACACCGATGTTGCTTTTCGATCCATGCAACAAAACCAGAAATAACTAGATGACACCTAATACGTTTTTCTTCAAATATACAAAGTAGTTTACATCTATATCATCATCACTTAATACCCATTTGTCTTCTGCCATGTTATACACCAAACCTTTTAGCTCCTCAATTTCTATATTGGTATTTTCTAGCATCTCATAAATTTCAGATGGTTTTAGAAACTTACTATAATCATGGGTATTTTTTGGCACCCATCCGAGTATATATTCAGCTGCTATTATCCCAAGTAAATAAGCTTTTTTGGTGCGGTTAATCGTAGAAATTATTGCAATACCTTTTGGTTTAATACGCTTTACTAAATTAAGCATAAATTCTTGAACATTTTCCACATGCTCGATAACTTCAAGGCAAATCACTACATCATATTGCTTATCGTTTTCTAATTCTTCTATAGTACTTTTTAAATAATTTACCTTAATATTATTTTCCGTAGCATAAGCCAAAGCAGTATCGATATTACTTTGCAAAGCATCAATAGCCGTAACGTTAAAACCTTGCATAGTGAGATTAGTAGCAATTAAACCGCCACCACAACCTACATCTAATATTTCCAAATCAGAAATATCGTTGTAATGCGATTTTATCTTCTCTATTATATAGTTAAGGCGAATAGGATTTATGCGGTGTAAAATACCGAACTCCCCATCCTTATTCCACCAACTATGAGAGATTTTCTCAAATTTTTCTAATTCGTTTTTATTAACTGAAGACATAGCTATAATATACTTATATGGTACTAATAATACTAGCCTTAATTTTAATTAGCTGCATATTTGCTCCTATTGGCTGCATAGCATTATGGAAAAGATATGTTTACTTCGGCGACGGGCTTGCTCATAGTAGCTTTCTTGCAGTCAGCATTAGTATTATTGCTCATTTTCCATTAATATATTCAGGACTAATTGTTGCAATTCTTTTTTCAATTTTTGTGTTTATTTTCCAAAATAATTCTGAGAAAAATGCAGTTATTAATTTAATTTCTAGCTCTATGCTGGCTATTGCTTTAATTATTAATTATTTTTCTTCTGCCCAAAACAATATAGTAAATTTACTGTTTGGCGATATTTTATCTGTAGCTTTTGATGATTTAATTGTGCTAGCAATAATGCTTATAGCTATTATATGTTTTATTGCATATTTTTATAATAAAATTCTTCTTATAATTATTAACAAAGATATTGCCGTAATTAAAGGCGTAAAAGTTAATATTATAGAACTACTATTTTTACTTATTTTATCTGTATCAGTATTTTCTGCAATTAAAATAGTTGGGGTTCTTATGGTGACAGCTGTGCTACTTATTCCTGCTATGATTGCAAGATTTATGGTAGGCAGCCCTGCTATGATGATTATAATATCAATTTTTATTTCGTTATTTATTAATTTCTGTGCTGCTACTGCCTCTTTTTATTTTGATCTACCTCTAACACCGTTAGTTATTATTATTGGCTCGTTAATTTATGGGGGGTTGTATTTCTCTGTCATTGCGAGGAAAAATTGGAATTGTTGAGTGGCTCTTAATTCCCGCATGAGGGATCGGTTTTCCAATTGTCATCCCGTGATTTATGAACTAGAGCCAGTTAAAAAATGCTAACTTATAGTATTTTTTATTATTTTTCTGGATACCGTGGTCAAGCAACTAGATGACACCAAGAGTATTTTTTTATCCACGCAACAATGCCCTCCCACAAAAGCGGGAATTCAGTAATTACTGGAAGTAAATACAATTAGCTTTTACAATCAAGAATCACATTTATTTAAATTTTTTCTGGATTCCCGCCTACGCAGTAATGACATACAGGACATTTTCTAAGCCATGCAACAACGTCTGCTTTTTTCGCAATGACGTTACACATAACAAAAAAGGCAAGCTATTTAATAATAACTTGCCTTTCATTTTATTTGAAACTAATTAGAAATTTTAATCCTCGTACATTCTTTTACGAGCAAACTTTCTTTTTCTTCGTGCAGCTTCTTGTGCTTTACGAACACGCTTTACTGACTTCGGTTCGTAGTAACGCTGTTCTTTCATCTTACGAAAATAAAGCTCTCTTTGTAGCTTTTTCTTAAAATTCTTAAGCGTATTATCACAATTACCGGCGTGAACATTTACTAGTATCACTAAAATTACTCTCCTTAAAATAAATATATATTGGTAACAAGCTATATTATCTATATAATAAGTTATAATGTCAAGGTTAAAAATATGAATATTCAACAAGAACACTACACAAAGAAAATAAGCTTCATGCAATCATTGCTAGAATTATTACCATTTAATGAATGGAATGACAAAATAATTAATGAAGCAGAAGAAAAATGCGGCTTTGCTAAGGGCTATAGCTTAATACTTTTTCCAGATGGATTAGCCGAAATAATAAAATTTTTTGAAAGCTATTTAGATAATATTACGCTAGAAAATTTAAATGAGCAGGAAGTACCAAATAAAATTAGAGAAAAAATATCCTTAGCAGTAAAAACTAGAATTAAAGCTGTGTTACCTATTATTCATAGCAAGAATGCCGCATATTTTGCATTAAATCCTATTCAAGGTACAGAAGTTGCATTCCACAGCTGTGATATTATTTGGCAATATGCCGGTGATAAATCGATTGATTATAATTATTATACTAAACGAGGCTTACTACTTTCAGTTTATGTATCATCTATTCTTTTTTATATTCAAGATGACTCAGAAAATTATATTAATACCGATAAATTTATTGATAGTTCTGTAGAAAATATTGTGCAAGCTTTTTCGCAAATGAAAAAACTACTCGATCCTTCAAATATTCCAATAGTTAGGATGTTTACATAGAGCATATAATGAGAATTTATTTTATAATTATTATAGCTATATCACTACCGAGCTGCACTTCATCATACAATCCAGTAACCTTTAATGTCATACTGCGGCTTGTACCTTAGATATCTTTAGATATAAATTGCGACATAAGACCCCGCAACAACGCCGCCATGTGGGGAGCATTGCCCGCATGGATCAACTTTTCCGTCATTGCGAGCGAATAAAATGAGCGTGGCAATCCAGAAAAAATAATAAAAAATGCTATAAGTCAGCATTTTTTAGCTGAATTGCGTATGTACAATTACTTCGTAATTTCCTTAGCTCAGACGGAAAAACCGATCCATGTAACAAAGCCGGACAAGCAATCTAGATGAAAGGAACAAAAATGATTCTCCCAACAATTATAATTAAATTAAGCTTTAAAATAATAAAATTTTATTTCATTATCTTTAAAAGCATCTCTTTTATTTTTGAAACCCTTTTTTAATGAGCCAGAAGAAAAGTTACTTGTACCAGCTTGTGCAATATCAGGACCTTCTAATTTTATCTTTTCTACATCTTTACTACTTGGAATAACAACTGCAATATGCCCTGCTCTTTTTGGGTTAGCATTCTTATATACCGATACAACAAAATGTCCTTGATTAGCAAATTTTTGTGCTTGAACAAAACCATCATCACGATTTGCAGTCTTGATATAACTCCATCCATTTTTTACCCCTTCTGTTTCAAGCCATTCAGCTTGTTTATTTGACAAAGCAGGTATAAACTCCTTATCGCCCTCAGGATGAGGAAGTAGTGACTTATTTGGAAGACCTAATGCCTTAGAAGCAGCATACGCAAAACAACTACAATGCGATAAACGCTTTAACTTGGGAGAGTCGTATTTTTCTGTTTCTTCTAATAAAGTTTCACCTGTCTTACAGTTTATTACACTACCTTTCTGCCATTTTCTTTCAACATTTAAGGAATTAATTATCTCTAAATTCTTTTTGGCAGTTTCCGACATATTTTCAGCTTGTGCGGTAATATTAATACCAAGTAAACAAACTATAATTAGCTTTAAAATTTTATGCATTTTCTATCTCTTATTAATTATGAAACTCTATATACAATATCCGAAATAATAATTCAACTATTAGTTGTAATTATTTTTATATTTTATTGTTTTTTAAGAAATGGAATTATAACATATATTTTTAATAAATGAAAAGTCGGTAGAAGAAGTTTTATTTGGAAAGAGTGAGTATAAATCGTTAACCTGAAGTGTTTCTTGACAAACTATAAGCTTTTATATATGCTTCTTGAGGATTTAGCACCCGTAGCTCAATTGGATAGAGTATATGACTACGGATCATAAGGTTAGGGGTTCGACTCCTCTCGGGTGCGCCACTCCCCACTTTTCGGTATTTGTACGAATGTATCGAATGGCGGACGCAAGGTATAATCATTTTGAGGTTTTAGCGTCAGGTTAGCAAATTCACTTCTTACTTTTATTTGAACATCTAATTATGCTGAATAAGGTATATCCCCTGTAAGCTTATATTCACTATCATCAACAGTATATATATGTATTTTATCAGATGTACTATTACTTAGTTCAATTTCAGGTTCTATAATTACTCTAGCATGCGGTTCTAAAATTATCTCGTGTACATTTGCTTTCATACGCTGATGTATTCTAAGCTTATCATTTATTTTAACTTTGACTTTATATTTTATAGGTTCATCATCGCTTGTGTGTTGCATAATAAATTCTTTTAAATAGATTAGAAAATTAAAAATGTACTAATATATAAATATATAGAATAAGTCAATTGGAAGTTTAATTAGTTTGTAGTTAAGTTAATAAGCCTATTCTATTCAAAATGTACTTCCGACCTTTTTGGATTCGGGTATCTTCCCTACTTTTACTGTGACTAGAAAATAAAATTAACTATGAAGTTCATACCCTAACAAAAAGCATTTATTACATTTATAATCAAAGATCTTATGAAATGTTGTTTTTAACTGCCAATTTTTTTCACAAGATGGACAATTTGAATAGTTAGACCGAACATACGAACCTCTTGATACTATTTCAGCTATGGGATAAAAGACTTTTTTTTTCAAAGATTTTTGAATTCGCTTACTAATTTTTCTTCCCTTTATAGATATATCACTATCTAATTTAGCTAATTGTTCTTCCATTAGTGATTCTAATTTTTTATAGCTTGATAACCATAAGCGTTGAGCGGCAGCATAGTCGTTTTTCCAAGAAGTAATGTTGCCTGTAAGATGTGGGTCTTTATCATTATTGAGCATATATAAAGGTAAATACTTTATTTCATCTGTATATAGTACAAGCTGTTGTTCATAAGAGTTTGAGTAAGATATAGGATATAAATAGAGAAATTTAATATCCTCTATGTTTTCTTCTATATAAAGAGGCGTTTCACAAATATATGTATCTGTTATTTTATAATTAATTATGACCTCAAATTCCTTTAATTTATTTTTAGCTTCTAATGAATGATTACATAAATATGAATCATTTAAAGCATTTTTATTAGGAATGACTCCATAAAAAACTAAACTATCTTTAGTTGGACTAAAAAATTCTACATTATTTAATATATTTCCATTTTTATATAAAGAAGTTGCAAACTGCCAAAGTAAATGCCAAACTATCCCGTAATCCTTTAATAAGAATTGCTTACTTTTGTTGAATGATATCGTTACATGATAAATATTTGACATATTTGAAATAAGTTTACTAATTTATAGATAATATCATATCCTTTCAAACAACCCTATAACATATTTAATAAAAATTTTTTCTATTTTGCACTGCTATAATAGAAATAAATGCTAGAATTATACTTATTACAAAGAAAATACCTAATATTAAAGGGGATTGATATTTCTGTAATAAATAGGAAGCTATAATCGGAATAAAGCTTGCTATTGAATAAGCACTATTATAAATTAATGCTGTAGCCGTATAACGTATTTTAGTAGCAAATAAACGTGATAATATAGGCATATAGCTAGTAAAAATTCACTTGAAGAACAGAATCTTTAACTTAATTATTCAATTCTAACACCTAATCTTTTAAATATTGAAATACTAAATTTAACTCTATTTTCTTCCTCTTTTTCTAATATCGGTAATAATTTTGATTCATATGGATCATTAGCATCTAATAATTTAGAAGAGCATTCAAAATGCACCCCCGAAAGTATAGCTATCCCTTTATTGCATTTAATTTCCACAATTGCCGGTAAATAATTATTATCTTTCTCAATATGATAATATGCTAATACATTTACATCTTTATAAGAGTCAGCATTATAAAAATACCCTCCTCCATTATAATAAAAACTTATATTAGTAAAGTCATTTTCATCAGATGTATTTAATTTGAGTAGTGCAGCCTTAGCTCCGCTATTTGTTTTATAATCATATTTAGCAAGAATAGGACCAACAGATTTATCAGGAAAAAATGCTAACTCCCTTTCACCCAGAACCTCTAATTCACCATTTTTATCAAACTCAACAAAATTAGAACCATAATATGCTCCTGCACAAAATCCTAAATAACTTCCGCCACTTTCTACATATTCTTTAATAATTTTATTTCCCTCACCGTTAAGTTTTTTAGTATAAGGTATATCTGCCCCACCGGGCATTACTAATAAAACAGCATTTTTAATCCATTCTTTAGCTAAAATATCTTGGGCATTTATAAAATTAATTTTATATGTAGTAGCGATTTTTGTTAAGGTATCAAGAACATACTTTACGGAATTTTCACCTGCCCCCTCATCATTATATATGTATATAATATTTGGCGTAGATTCTGTATTATTTAAAACCGCTTGTTTTTGCTGCCTTGCGACTTCTGGTTCTAACATAACTCATCATATTTTATAGATACGACTTATAAAATATAAAATTCTGTCCAATAATTCAATTTGAATAAAATTTATAGTTACTATATTTGCATCCTAATAAAAATCCTTTTTAATATTAAAGTTAATATAGTTAAAATATATTGTTATAATTATAAATAGAAATTATTACTCATTATTAAAACTTTGTTCTATTTCCCTTTATCTTTTATTAATCCTTGCGTTTCTCAAATTATATTTAGATTATTAATTTATATCTTTAGTTAAATTTCTATTGCATTCTTAAATCTTCTTATCTAGATTCTTTCCATAGCTCATTTTTAACAAAATATTAAAAATTATAGAATTTGATAGAGAGTAAAATATGCTTAATAAAAAGAAACCGGCAGTTAAGAAAATAGGAAAATCATCAAATAAACCATTTAATATAGAAGAGTCTAATTATTATCTTAATTTTGATGATTCCTCTGATGAAGAAGATACTAAGATTATTGCTAATAATAATATAGAGTGGTTTGAAAGAGCTACCTCTGTAGGTAAGCTATGTAATCTACTTGGAAAATTGTCGGACCTACATTCTCAAAAAATTGTTACTCATACTGATCTCGTCCTATCATTTTTAGCACACGAATTTGGAATACGATTATTAAAATCACAAGAGGTGGATAAACTTTATCGTTCTAAAAAAATACAAGAGCTGAAAAAAAATAAAGTTCTTTCAGACGAAAACTTTACAAATTGTGTGAATGCAGCATGGGAAAAAGCATTGAAAAAAACAGCAGAAGATAACCTTGACCAATACAATACACACTATAAAAATAACGAAGAAGCTTTGAAAAAATTCTCTGAATATATAATTGATAATAAAAGAAATTTTATTAAAGCGGTTAATTTAAAACATCTAGATAATATTTTAAACAAGCAAGTAGAAATTTTGTTGCCTAATACAGAAATTAGTATAACTCCGCAAAAAATTATAGAAGCAACAAGGGAAGTATACTCAGCATGTGGTATAGCTATAGGCAATAACGTAATATTTAATCGAAAAGCAAAAATAAAAGAAAAACTTTTAGAACAGGAAGCTACAATATCCATAGAAAACTTTGCAAATAATAATATTGTTGAATTTCAACGTATTATATGTACAAAATTGGATATTTTTTATAATAGTTTGAACAGCTTATTACTTAGTAATATTGAAAAAATAAGTAAGAATTCAGTTAAGAGAGGAGTGTTACCAAACGTATATAATGTCTCATTTAAAGATTATAGTAGCTCTATAGAGTTTTTAGCCTATCTAAGGCTTATGACCAAATCTAACATAAGATTAATAAAAAATTTTAAAAATAATGGTAGCATAGTAAGTGATGAAGAAATTTTAATTAGAGTTTTTAACTACATAGATGATGTGAGTGTTACGGAAAGACAAATATTATATAAGAAGTCTTCCTGTAGAGCTGATAGTGTAGATATTGGAAAAATAGAAAATAGTACTAGTTATACTAGTATAATTAAAATGATAAGTAACCTGAAGACAAAACTTAATATTTCGGATAAGCTTTTAGCACAAGGAGTTATAGATATACTAGGCAAAGGAAAAATAATTAATTCAGAAATTATACAATGCATAAGTAAAGCAGAAAATAGTTTGCAACAAGAAGAAATAAAAAAATTTCTACACTCTTTAACTTATCTTCTATTTGGTAGTGAAGTGGTAAGGAATCCTGCCAGTCTTATAATTCATTATATGATGTTAGAGTTAATTATTGAAGATAACAAACCTTGGGAAAATATATTAAGTAAAGCACCTATGACTATAGATGGTGCAGTACAGGCTTCTCGATGGCAACATTCAAACTATGAAAATTTATTAAAATATAGCTATGATAAGACAACTCCCGATATCAACACTACTGTATTAATTGATTTTATCAACCAAGAAGCTTCAATATTCCAAGAATGGTTAAGATTAAAAAATATATCGCCAGATAATGTACAAAGTAATCCTGTAACCTTATTAGAGATTTTGGAGGGCTTAATAAATGCATGTAAAAAGTGGTATAACATACAATTTAATATATCATTTAAAGATTCAATTATTGAAATATTTGAAGATGTTACATGCAATTCCTTAAGCTTAGAACAAAGACAAGAATGTGAGTCATTATCAATTAAAGAAACCCAAGAGTTATACGAAATTATCGAAAATAATAAAGAGGAGGCAAAGAATTTACTAAATGTCGATGTTAGTCTAAAGAAAATACAAGAGCATAGTAAACGTATCCAAGAAATGGGAAATAATGACGTAGTAGCAATAATGAGAAAGGAAGGTTTAGATTTTGATACTTTGCTAGAAAAATTTAGTACTGCACAAAATTTTGTAAAAGCATATAATACCTACGAACAAGTCAGAGGAAATGCTACATCAGATTTTTTAGAATGGCTTGATGAAGCAGATATATTGGGCAATATTTAGATTATCACACTTCACTTATAAATTAAGTTATATCGATAATCATCCACTATAGCACGCCACTCTTCAATTTTAATAAAATTATCTGACTTAATAGTAGTTTAGTAGTTTTTATTTTAAGCCTCATTACTCTTCAAGCTTTTCAGTTAGATATTCCAATGGTTGCCATTCATTATATCCATATTTCTTAGCAAAAACTGTAGCTTTATGTATGAAATTATTATCTTCGCTTATAGTCTCTAACACTATTTTCTTATTTATTTCATAATAAGTTTTAACTTTGATAAGTTTTAAAGTACTAAGCGTACCTAGCACCGCCCAAAGTATTTTATTGATAGACGAATTCATTGAAAGCTTTTGAATTATGACTATAACGGGCTTAATAGAACAATCTCTTACCTGCACTACTAGCTCATTTAAACTTTCATGATCATAAGGATTTTTCAATTCAATAGTTTCAGGTATACCTAAATTATATTTTTTACAATAAGCTGCAATTCTTGTTTTAAGTTTGTCGCTTCTGGAATTATAAGGAGGTTCTAGTAAAAGAATGGAGTTTTTTATTAATTGATCTTGGTTAGTCATGGACTTGCCACCGTTAAACTTATTAAATTAAGATTAACCACCAATAATTATGGTGGTCGGGGCGTTCGAAAAACCGTTACAACAGTCTGCAATAGGTTTTAAGCTTAAAGTAGTACCTTAAGCTCTAGACATACCTATTACCACCCCGACCATAATATAGTCGAGGGTGGTATCATTTAATGGTAGATACCCACCATGTAACAAGAAGTTTCGACACCCCAAAACAGTTTTAACTGCTTCAGTTAAAATTTATACTTAACTCCCCAAAAAAGTCAATTAACAATTATAAACTCTAAATTAAATATTTACTTATTTTAATCTAGACAAAAGTATATTTTCATATAGTATTTTACTACTTTCAATTTAATCAAGGTTAAAAATATGGCAAAAGAAAAAGGAGTCTATCATTTTGCAGCAGGAAAAGAAGGGCAAGATCGTCACGATTTAATAAGTAGGTTAAATAATCCTTCAAGTTGTAAATTCTTGTTAAAAAAGGTCTTACAACCAGGGATGACAGTTTTAGAACTTGGATGTGGTATGGGAACAATGGCTATTTGGTTAGCACAACAAGTGACCTCTTCAGGTAGAGTTATTGCAATAGATAATAGTGAAGAACAACTAGAAATAGCTAAAGCTGCTGCGGAGAAAGCAGGAGTTAATATAGAATTTCATCAAATGCCTGTGAACGATGTTGGTAATTTGGGCTTGAACGGCACAATAGATTTTGTTTTTTCTAGATTTCTTTTTATGCAATTAACTCACCCTCAAGAAGCATTAAATATTGTTAAAAATGTTCTTAAATTAAATACCGGCATTATTGTATCACAAGAACTTATATCCAAGTTAGCTTTTAGTTCTTCAGAGAGCCCCGCTTTACCACAATTAGTTAATTTAGCAGCTAAACTTAACAAGTATTTAAATAAAGATAATAATTTAGGTCTGAAGTTGTTAAAGCTTTATAAAGACGCAGGCTTAAAATTTTCAGATTCAGATTACAAATTTAAAAATACTTTACTAAAAATGAAAGAGGAAAAACTGCTATATTATAAATCTCTTGTAGAAGCAACGCCAGCTATTTTTAAAAATAATCTAGCTACTGAAGAAGAGGTTAACGAGCTAAAAGAAGGTCTTATGGATTTAGCAAATACTGAAGACATTATTGTTGGTGGTATGTCCAATATAATTATTGCTGGTACTTTGATGGGTGAACAACATACACCGACTACAGACTTAGAATAATAGTAAACTTTACTGTATGACTCTTATGTCATTCCCGCAGCGGCTTACCCGCATGGATCAATTTTTCTTCTGTCATCCGGTGATGGCATTGTTGCGTGGATCAAAAAACGCCCTAAGGTAGTCATACCATGGCTTGACCACGGTAGTAAGTAAAAGCAACTTTTAATACTAATAATTTCAGTATTTTAAGCTGGATCCCGCTACAAGTGCACGGGATGACAGAGGAAAAATTGATCCATGCAACAATGCCGCCACAGGATGACACCGATCATGTTTTTCGATCCACACAGGCAAGCCTCATGCGGGAATGACATCAGAACTATGCAACAACCTATATACAAGCCACAAGAACATCACTTATTCAAAAATTTCTCTGCTTCAAGGGCAGCCATACAGCCAGTACCTGCTGCGGTTATAGCTTGTCTATAGATTTTATCCTGAACATCACCAGCAGCAAAAACACCCTCTATATTAGTTTTAGTACTTCCAGGGGTAGTAATAATATAATTATCGTTATCCATTGTAACTTGCTCTGCAAATAAAGCAGTATTTGGTTTATGCCCGATAGCTACAAATACGCCGCTACAATTTACTAAGCTCGTCTCTTTGGTATGAACATTTTGGATTTTAACGCCAGTAACGGATTTTGGGTTATTATTACCAACAATCTCTTCTACTACATGATCCCAAATCACAGATATTTTAGGATTTTTAAATAGCCGCTCTTGTAATATTTTCTCAGCTCTAAAATTATCTCTTCTATGTACTATAGTAACTTTGCTTGCGTGATTGGTCAGATATAAAGCCTCTTCAACAGCACTATTACCGCCACCAACTACCACTACTTTCTGATTCTTGAAAAAGAAACCATCGCAAGTAGCACAAGCTGACACCCCAAATCCCATAAATTCTTGCTCTGTAGGGATGCCGAGCCATCTTGCTTCCGCACCAGTACAAATAATTATGCTTTCAGCTTCGTACTCTGTCCTAGATCCTGTAGACACTTTAAAAGGTCTTTGTGACAAATCCACTTTCTCAACATAATCGTTAACAATTTTGGTGCCGACATTTTCAGCTTGCATACGCATCTGTTCCATTAGCCAAGGACCTTGTACGCTTTCTGCAAATCCTGGATAATTCTCAACATCGGTGGTAATAGTAAGCTGACCGCCAGGCTGAATACCATTAATTAATATTGGATTTAAAGATGCCCTTGCTGCATAAATAGCAGCACTTAAACCGGCAGGACCTGAGCCAATTATTAGTACTTTAGTAGTAATTTTCATAATTTAATTTATCTTCTTTTTATAATTTTCCTAACCAAGATTTTATATGTTCAATTTCATTAGAATTTGTTAAGGAGGGAGTATGACCTGCATATTTAATTTCGTAAAGATCAAAATCTTTTGTTTTTTGCATTTTTTCCACAGTAGATTTTGTTAGAACTTGAGATTTAATGCCGTGAATCAGTAATATTTTACATTTTATTTTATTCCATACAGACCATAAATCTACATCTTTTTGGCTTTTGACATTTCTTATGCCTTTTGTTATAGCAGGATCATAATTCATTTTATATTTTCCGCCAAACGTAGAAATAACGCTATATTTTGTTAAATAATCCCAATCTTCTTCATTTTTAATTCCTGACTGCCCATAGATAAGTTTCAAATGCTCTTTTGCACTTTCTAGATCATCTAATATGACAGTTTTTTTAGCATAAGCTGCTATTTTGACTAGAGGAGCAGAATCGATAAACGCCCCTATATCATTTAATATTAAACCTTTAAAAATATTTTTAAATTTACTGGCAAGAACCATACCTATAATTCCGCCCATTGAAGTACCTAGCCAAATAGGTTTTTTTATTTTTAACTTATTTAAAAACAGCAACGTATCTTTAATATAAGTAGTATAGTTATAATGACTGGTTTTTTTAAAATTTTCACTATCCCCGCGTCCGGGATAGCTTAGAGAGATTACTCTATAATCTTTACTCAATTCCTTAGCTATTTTATCAAAATCATGAGCATTTCTTGTTAAACCATGAGCACATATTATTACATTTTTATTTTTGGGATCACCAAATTCTACATAAGAAATTTTATGTTCTGGTATATATTGAAGAGGAAGAAAGTTAATATATGGACCAACTTTAATTGAGCTAATTTTCATATAAACCTACTAATTTAAATCACTTAAAAATATACTGACCATTGTCGGCATATATACTACTACAAAAAGTAGCGATAAAAACACGGTGGCAGCGACCTTTTCAGGATAAAATTTTTGTAAATTTGCTATAACTATGGTATTTGCAGCTAAGGGTGCTGTAGAAAGTAGCTTTAACGCATTATAATAATCATTATTATACCATTTTGTTACAAAATGATCAAACATGATAAATAACCCTACCCCTAAAGGATAAAATAAGAATTTAGCAGCAAAAGTAGCTAGAGTAAATTTTATATCCACTTCGAATTTTTGAAGTGATGAAAGAGCAAGTCCTACCATAACCATACCTAGTATAGAAAAAGAACCTTTCATATTATATATAAAATCATCTAAGAAATCAGGTAAAGTAAAACCGCAAAAACTAAATAAACAACCTAGGAAAAATGCATTCAAAATTGGCAATTTTACTACTTTCAATATACTATCAGTAGTGTTTGCAAAGCTTCGCATACAAATATAAAAGCCTACCGAACACTCGTAAATATTAACGCCTATCACTGCCATCATGTAAATACTTAACGTATAATCATCAAAAAGTGCAGCAGCTATAGGTAGCATGAAATATCCACCATTTGCTGTACCAGCAGACAAAGCTATAATATTACGTGTATGATCTTGCCAAAATTTACCGAAAAAATAGTAAGAAAATAATGACAACAATGTCGCAATTACAAAGGTTACAACCGTAACACTTAATGCTGAAAATGTCAAAGTTGTGCTAGCAGGAATAGTAAAGAATACTATAGGTGATATAAAATAGAATAATAAAGAAGAGATGCTATCTCTTTCAACATTTGAGTATTTACCCGCTAAAAACCCGATTACTACACTTAATAACACTGAAACGGTTTTAAAAAAAACTATACTAAAAATTACCATGTAATGAGCTAAAGATATAATTATCTATAATATATTAGATTTTATCTTTTTTCACTAAATTTTGTAAAGATTTTTAATATTAAGTTTTAAGAGGATTTTATTTAACTTTTAATTGAAAAATTATAAATATTATGATATTAATAATGTACGGATATCAATTTATAAAAAATAATCTTACCTATTCCCCGATCTAATTCACTAAGGTTTTCATATGTTTATAAAAAATTTATTATACTTTATTACCATATTTGTATCCTTAAACTCTTATTCTAATCCTACCCCGCTTGGGCTTGAGCTAAATAAAGCTACTGCTTCAGATTTAATAAAAAAATATACAATTACTGGAAAGGAACTTAATTATTGGCAAGGACATAATATGTAAAAATTAGTAAAGTTAAACCGGCACGCATTTTAATTGATCAAGAAATAATAAATACACCAATCCATAAAATATTATGGATAATGCTTGATACTTTACTGATTGAGGGGACGATTGAAATTTATGTTTATGTACAAGAAAACGATACCTTGTATATACGCCGGTTAAAAGAGTCTGAAGATAGACTTTTAAGCTCTGCTATTTTTTGTGAAAAATTACTTAACTCAAATAATTTAAAACTTTCAGATGAAATAAAAGCATTAAATATTAGAAAGTTCATACAAGAAACAACTAGATATTACGATTGGGAAGAAGCTACAGAATATGGAGCAAATAGCGGCATAATCGAATAAAGTTAAATCAGTTACACGATAAATACAAAATTTGCGTTCATTTACGTAAAGGATAGTTTTACGTGTAGCTGTTCAATCTATAGTATAAAATATAACCAGTAAATCAAATTATAAATGGAGTTTCAAATGTCAGAAAAAAAAGAATATACAGAAGATGTAATATTATCAAAAAAATATTCAACATCAGAATTAGAAAAAATGAAGCATAAAATGATACAAAACTTAATTGCTGTAGCTGATGCAATACATAAAGATTATTTACTTGAAAAACGCAGGCAAGTTTTAAATGAAAATCGTAAAAAAAGACACAAAAAAAATTGAATTTGATAAGGAAAAAGTACAAAACCTTTCACTTGACGCTCAAAAAAATCGTTTAGAAGAATATTGTAAACGTAAAGATTTATTATTGCTATCAAATAATTATGTTGACAATTTAAGCAAGAACGCAAAACGCATGATTGAACAAAAAAATAAAATTAAGTCTGATTAGCCCTTAACTTAATTAAATATTAAGGTACATAAAAATATATGCCTTATAACTTAATGAATCTTGAATTAATATTATGGAAGAGAGAAAAAAAGCAAAATTTGCAATAATACTAGTAAGAGTGTCATCAAAAGAACAAGAAGACGGCTATTCGCTTGATGCTCAAAAGAAACGCTTAGAAGATTATTGTATACGTTTAGGTCTTGAAGTAATAAAAATTTTTGAGCTTGTTGAATCTTCAACAGTAGGTGAACGTAAAAAGTTTATGACAGCTATAAAATTTGCTAAGCAGCAAAAGGAAATAGTAGCAATAGTAGTAGATAAAGTTGACAGACTGCAACGTAGCTATAACGAAACACCTTTTCTAATTGAACTTATTAAGAGTGAAAAAATAGAATTACACTTTAATACTGAAAATTGCATTATTCATAAATACTCTACTGCTCACGAATTAATGATGTGGGATATGTTTGTTATGTTTGCTAAAAGTTATGTAAACAGTCTTAAGGATAATATAAATCGTGCTATTGCTCAAAAATTGCGATGTGGCGAATGGGTAACAAATGCTCCTATCGGTTATTTACATAATACTGATAAAACTAAAAAAGGTGCTGATAGAATATATATTGATCCTGAAAGATCGCCATTTATAAAAAAAATATTTGAGCTATATGCTACAGGATTACATAGTTTGCCTGAAATATGGGAAATGACCAAAGAATGGGGTTTAACTAATTCAAAAGGGAATAAAAGTTATTTATGTAGGGAACAAATTTTTCAAATTACTAAAAACACTTTTTATTATGGAGTAATGAAAGTTAAAAAAACTGGTAAAGAGTACCCTCACATATATCCCCCTATTATTAGTAAAAGCTTATTTGACGCTTGCCAAAATGTACGTCTTAATTGGGGTAGAAAGTCGAAAGGTAAGTATAGTGAAAAAGAATTTATATTTAGAGGGTTAATTAGATGTAGCAATACTGATAAAATGGTTACACCTTATACAGTAAAGAAAACTAATAAAAAAGGTGAAACTAGAGAATGGACATATTTAAGAGCATGGGAGTTAGAAAATCCTAAAAAAGCTATACATATACCGGAAGAAAAAGTATTAATAAAAGTCGAAAAAGTTTTTAAATCTATGGTCTTAAGCCCTGAACTACGGCAAGAAGTAATTAGCTATATAAAAACTTCTGCAGATGCAGAGAAAGATTATCACAAAAGACGATTAACAGAGCTTTACGCTGAAAACACTAAGATCAAAACACGGATGGATAGGTTAATGGATTATTTTCTTGATGGTGAATTAAGCAAAGAAGATCACGAGGCAAAACGAGCAGAATTGATCCAAAAAAGAGAAAAGACCATAAAAGAAATTGAAGCTCACAATAAGGCAGATGATAGCTTTGCGAAAATGTTGATTTCCTTAGTAGAATTGGCATCTGACGCCTATGGAGCTTTTAAGAGTTCGACAATTGCCGAAAAAAGGCGATTAGTAAATTTAGTATTTGCTAACCTTTTTTTAAACGGCGAAAAGCTTGATTTTAAGCTACGTTCGCCATTCGATACGTTTATAAATATACCAAAAAGTAGTGAATGGTGGGCGATAGGGGAGTTGAACCCCTGACCTTTACGATGTCAATGTAACGGTTCGTTTTACCTTACTTTTTGCCTTTTTCTTATAAACCAATTTATACCTCACAACTCTTTATATGTTAAGGGTTTTTTCTTACTACCAATACTATGCTTTAACTTTAGTAGAGTTGCAATAATTTGTCAATCTTTAAAAAATATTAGAAATTTTAAAATAGGATATGGATATAATGAGCATATAGCGAGTCAAATTTTATGATCAATTTTTACCTTGCAATTTACTTGGACCTTTTGAATTTATGAATCAATAATTACAATTATTAGTTGTTTATATTGTAAAAGTAATAATCAAGTTCATTGTAATTATATTTGATATAGAATTTGCTATTACAATTAAAACATACTACAGTTTTAAATATATATTTCGGTTAAGCTATGGTAGGTAATATTATGCCAGTTAAATCATTACTTTTTACTAAAGAAATGCTTCAAGAAATAAAAGCTCCAGAAGCAAAGCGAGATATATATAAAGATACCAAAGAAAAAGGATTATTGCTAATCGTCTCATACGGTGGTAGTAAAATATTTTATTTAGGAGTGGTACTTAGTAAAAAGTATCATAGAATCAAAATAGGAGTATTTCCCTATCTATCTATTATTGATGCAAGACTCAAAGCATCTGAGTTAAAAGGGAAAATTGCTCAAGGATATAATCCTATAGAAGAAAAAGCTAGATTATCTAAAGAGCCTACCTTTAAAGAGTTTTATGATAGATACCTTGATGAATACAGTAAAATTAATAATAAAAGATGGAAAGATTATGCTGCTTCTGTAGATAGATATGCAAAACATTTATATAATAGAAAAATATCAACCATTCAAAAAGCAGATATTCAAGAATTATTTAATAAATTGACGAAAACTGGTAAATATGGAGCTAATAGATTTCTTGAAGTTTTAAGTCCTGTATTTAGTAAAGCAATAGAATGGGAATTATTAACAGTAAATCCAGTTATTGGCATAAAGAAGCACAAGGAACAATCTAGAGATCGATATTTAACTAGGGAAGAAATACCACGATTTTTTACAGCAATATCAGAAGAGCAAAACCAGGTAATGAAGGACTTTTTCTTAATAGCTTTGTATACATCAGTTCGTAAGGATAATGTACTTACTATGCGTTGGGAACAGATTAGTTTTGCTGATAAACAGTTATATCTTCCAGATACTAAGAATGGTGATCCTCACCGTTTACCTTTATTAGATCAGGCAGTAGAAATATTAAAAGCCAGGAAAGAGCAATCTGATAGCATTTGGGTATTTCCAAGTGAGACAAGCAGTAGTGGTCATTTGCAAGAACCAAAGAAAGCATGGAAGAGGATTTGTAAAAAGGCAGGAATAGAAAATTTAAGAATCCATGATTTAAGAAGAACAATACCAAGCTGGATGGCAATGACCGGAGCAAATCAATATGTAATAGGACAGCTTCTAAATCATAGAGATCCAAGATCAACGGCAGTTTATACTAGACTTGCCACTGATACTGCTCGAGAATATATGCAAAGAGCCATTAATGAAATGATCTCTACAGTTCAACAGTAATAAATATAGTAAAACTTATATAGCTAGGAGGGTACATATATGCCATATAAAACAATGATTGATAACTTAAAAGATAATCACAGTTTATCTCTTAGTAATATAGGAGAAGGCGATGTTAAATCTCTAGCTCAAGCTCTAAAAGGTACTCAAATTACTAGACTTGATCTTAGTAATAATAACATAGGATGTAATGGTCTTAAGTATTTAACTCAAATTTTGAGAGACACTCAAATTACCACACTTAATCTTAAAAATAATAATATAATGGATGAAGGTGTAAAATATCTTACTGAATCTCTAAAAGAAATACAAATTACTGAACTTGATTTGAGTGAAAATAAAATTGGAAGCGATGCAGCACAATACTTAAATAAGATGCTGAGTAATACTAAAATGAGGTCTCTTTATCTTGATATCCATTACACAGAAGATGGTGATGTTAATAAGTATATATCTCAAAGATCATATTGTGATATTAAGAATATTCATATTACTATCCATAATAATAAAATAGGCATTAAGGGTGCTCAATATCTAAATAAAACCTTTCAAAATATTGCAATTGCTGAGCTTACACTTGATAGTCAAAACTTAGAAGCCGATGATGCTCAATATCTGGCTCAAGCTTTCAAAGATACTAAAATTAGTGAGCTTAAAATGTCTTACAATCATATTATGCAACTTAATGGTATTCAATATTTAGTTCAAGCATTTAAAGATAGTCAAATTGCCAAGTTAAATGTACATGCAGAAAAAATAAGAACTACAGGTGTTAAGTATTTAGCTGAATTTTTAAAAGAGGTTAAAGTTTTAGATCTTGATCTTCGTCTAAATTACATAGGAGATGAAGGTATGAAATATTTAGCACCAGCACTTAAAAATAGTGACATTATGTATATTGATCTTGCTTGGGATGATATAGAAGCTGAAGGAGCTAGATATTTAGCTGAAATCTTACAAAATTCTAAAATTCTTTTTATAGATTTGTGCAATAATAGTATAGGAGCTGATGGTGCTAGATATCTAGCAGATGGTTTGCCATATAGCCAAGTCACTGGTATTCATCTTCATGGCAATATGATTGAATATGCAGGATATCAATATCTTATTGATGTTGTTGATAATACCAATATATCTTGGGTTAATTTACATTGCAATAATATAGAGACAGGATTAGAAGAAGGAACCAAACTATGGCCTTATAGCATACCAAGAAATACTACTTCTATTGCATATGAAATACGTAATGTATTTAAAGAATTAGTATCACTAGATCCTATGAGTAATGAGTTTGAATTTATTGTACCTAGAAAGAATACATACCCTCATGTTGATATTGATCAATATGCTTTTTTGGTTAGAATTTTAAATGATAATCCAAATTCTAAGGTACATATTTTCGATATGATGTGTAAAAAGGATCATGGTAATGATTATGATTTTAATATAATGAACAAGATTAATGAGTTTATAGCAATAATGCCGAACAAATTTAATACATTTATTGATAGTAAATTACCGGATTTAGTAGAATTATTTGACAATTATAACTATGTAAATCTTGTAAAGCAATTTGAAGATATGAAACTGTATGATATTGTTCAAAATCTATTATTACATAGGGTATTATATTATGTAGATGAAAACCAGGAAATTTTACATCCATATATTTACAAGATGTTAGATAAATATAGTATGCCTTTATATAATGAACAGCTTGAACCGAATAAAAAAGAAGAAATAATTGCTTATTATCAAAGTCATCAAGAAATTGATGGTGTACAGGAAATTATAGATTTGTTAGGATCAGAATCTTTTAAGTAAAATTAATAATAAACCTAATTTAAACTTACTTTATTGATAGAAAATTGAATTGGTACATTTTCATTATTTTCTATAAGGAAACGATAATATTGTTTTGCAATATCCACAGCATCATAACTACAGCAAGACTGGATAGCAAGTTTTAAACATTCTAGTTTTAACTCTACATCATTTCTAAACATACACAACTCACCAATAATTTATTTCGTTAATATTAGCAAAATTACTGCTAGTTATCAACAAATTCATGGATAGAGCTATAGATTCTATCTCCAGATATCCACAGTTTTATATGAATTACAGTTTTTTTTATTATGGCTTAAAACTCCACTGGCAATGTAAAAATTAGGATGTTAATGTCATGACTAGCAAAACTTATCTATTAATGGAAATATCACTTAATTAATATGAATAATAATTGTGCTAATCAAAGATTATATTGGTCACTCTCTACTCCCCTAAAATATATGGCCTTAAGCTTAGATGAGTGGTTAGTTATCTTACTTGGTATAGTACCTGGGATAGTGTTACTGAATAGCGGACATGCTAAGCTTGGGATGATATGCATTATAGCTGGAGTTGTACTTTGTTATGCATTTAAGAAGTTTAAAAAATTATCGGAATATTTTGTACTTAAGAGTTATTTAGTCGCTAAGAAATGGCTATATGCTCCTACTTCTTATCCTAATTTACTTGGTAAAAAGGTAGGTAAGTAATGGATCATTTATTTAAGCAAAGCGGGGTTCAGCAGCTAGTTAAATATAATAAGAGATTATTGCTTATTACATTGCTGCTTGCAGTTACGAGTCTTCTTGGGATGATTAAAACAATTAGCACGGAAGAAAAATGGTTATTAATTCCAGCAATAGAGCCAGATCGTCGGATGATAGTATCATCCAAAAGCTATCATGAGACTTATCTTAAAGAATGGGCAGTGTTTGTAATGAAGGAATTATTTACTACTTCGCCTGAGGAAGTAGAGAGGCAAATAGCAGATATGAAGGTGGTGTCTAGTAATACAGAGCAGCTGGATAAATTTTTTAAGGAACATTTAGATTTTGTTAAGGGCTCTGGAATTTGCTCAGTATTTTTTCCTAAAAAGGTAAAAGTCATTGAGGATGGAGTATTAATTAATGGAACATTTCGTTATTGGTTTTCTGAGAATAAGCATATAGCAACTGATAAAACTTATTTGTTAACCTATAAGCGAGGAGCAAATCATTTATTATTACTTACAGGAATTAAAGAAGAAGAGGTAAATAAGTAATGAAAAGTTTGAAGTCAGAGTTACAAATCTTAGTAGTGTTTATTGGAATAATGCTTGCAAGCTTTAGTAGTAATGCTTATGGGATAAGCTATATGTTACATGCTGATTCTTTGTTAGAGCTGCAAATAGCTAAAGATGCTCCAACTAGAATTAACATAGAAGGAGAAAAGATCAATGATATTTTTATTCATCCTCAAATCGCCGCAGAAGTAGCAGTGCATAATTCAGGTTGTTTATTTATTTTGCCACAGCAAGATAGCAGTAAACTGTATCTCACTCTAATTGGAGAAAATGGTACGGTCCAAGATTTAATGTTGAATTTTACTAAAATCAAACCAACACCAATTAGACTTATTAAGTTTGGTTTAGAACAAGAAGTAATAAAGTTAACTAATAACAAAGAAGAGAAGCATCATGAATGTAAAAAACAAAGATGTAATAGAAAAAGAAAATAAAAAACAGTGTTTAAGAATAATATATCCTTTATTGCCGGTATTATTAATTTTTTGTGTAAATGTGATACTATCTGAAGTAGCTTTAGGAGAAACATTAGAAGGACAGTTAGACCGCATTGGTGGACTCTCTACCGGTAAACTGAAAACTATCGGGATATCAGGAGCAACGATTTTGTCATCAATCTGGGCAGTGGTCAGGGGTAATTTAAGGCTTGCTGGAGCAATCGTTGCTATTGGTATTATTTTAGGGTTTTATTTAGAGTGGGTCTCTAGTGGTATGAAAATCAGTTAGATAATTAGGATATTGATTAAAAGCAATGGATCAAGAGTTCAATAAGCAGGAAGAATTACAAAGTACAGTAGAGGATCATAAATTACCATCTACATTTAGTAAAAGATTATCAGAACTCATAGAGATAATTAAAAACAGACCATTAGTAACTTTAGCTTGCATAGGCGTGATAATGGTTTTGGTATTTTATGAATTTGCCGAAAATGAGGTCAAAACTTCCCGAGGTTTACAAGAAGATAGACAATCAAGGGAAATATCAGGGATAGAGCAGGCAATAGATCCAAGGGCTAAATGGACTGCAGAAATATTAAATGAAGTCAAAAACATGCAGAATCATTTGGAAAAGCTAATAGAGAATAAATATTTAGAAACTAAAACTAAAATTGATGATTTTAGTCAAAAGTTAGAATCATTAGAGAAGCCTCTTAAAGAAACTATATTATATGATGGCAATGATTTTAATAATGATCAAAAGATAGAAGATTTATTAGATAATAACTTTGAGCAAAGCATTGCTGCTGCTCCTACTGCTCCAGTAAAAAGATTACTTGGTTACGTAAAAAGAGCTGATGTGGAACTCAAAAAAGATTTTAAAGATTATATTACTACTGGTAGCTTTGCACGGGGGGTGCTGCTTACTGGTGTGGTGGTTGGAACTGGCACTAATAATGCAGCTTCGCCTGAGCCCATAATGATAAGGCTTGTTGATACAGCTATTTTTTCTAAAGGCTATAAAACGGAGCAAATCAAAGAAGCAATTTTAATTGGTTCTTGCAGCGGGGATATATCATCGGAGCGGGCTAAATGCCGGTTAGAGACGGTATCTTTACTAAATAGTAATGGAGAGATCATTGAAAAACCGGTAGAAGGATGGTTAATAGGAGAAGATGGTAGACCTGGAATTAAAGGGATAGTTGTTGATAGATCATCAGATGTAGCAAGGATGGCGGTGCTTAACGGCGTACTTGGCGGGATAGCACAATTTTTTCAGAACCAGGCAAGCAATGGCATATTTCCGGTGTCACCGATTACCGGTCAGCAAAATGCCTTAAAAGCTGCTGACTCTCTTAAAGCCGGTGTTTATTCCGGTACCGGTAATGCTTTAGAAAAGCTTGCTGATTTTGCAATTAAACGAGCAGAAAGTATGAGTCCGGTAATTGTTGTCACTTCAGGTAGAGTAATAGATGTTGTATTTAGAAAAGGTTTTAATTTAAGAGAGAATAAAGAAGCTGCTAAAGTAGATAGAGTACTACCACCAACTACTACTGATTATTCGCAAAAGGAAGCAAAATGTAGTAATTATCAAAATTATGCCGGGAATAAAGTGACAAGTTTTACTAAGGCAAAAACTAAATTGCAAGAACGTTTTACTCGGGATAATGATGATTATGAGATGACGGATATTGATTTGCAGTCAGAACAACAACATCCGGGTAATTTTTAATGAATAATAAAATAATTAATCTGCTTTTGTTATCGATGTTAAGCTTTAGCGTTGCTAATTGTAAGTTGATGCCATATAGAAGCGATTTTGATTGCCCGCTGCCCCAAGGACTAAAATGTAAAGCTTTATATGAAGTAAATAAAATGGCTGATCAGAATATGTTTAATCCAAATAATAATAATGACAAGCCTAATTTTAAATCGATATGCTCTACTAGATGCTTTGGAAGGTATAATAATGATATCAGGAATTGATAAAGATTTTGCT
The DNA here is from genome assembly GCF_000012385.1 of Rickettsia bellii RML369-C. Taxonomy (NCBI): domain Bacteria; kingdom Pseudomonadati; phylum Pseudomonadota; class Alphaproteobacteria; order Rickettsiales; family Rickettsiaceae; genus Rickettsia; species Rickettsia bellii. Next base: position 491,303 of record NC_007940.1, on the reverse strand, counting down.
CGGGAAAGACTAGCTAAACATTTTGTTTATGAATCATATGATGAGGAGAGTAGCTTGTTTTTTAATAGAGCTTCAGTAGGATTTGTCCTGCTTGGCTGGCCACTGGTTGGGACAAGCTTGCAAGCTCAAGGAGAGATAGCTGAATTTTTAAAAAGTGATGAGAATTTACCGGCAGGAAGTAGTTTTCAAATATTGATGATTGGCTCTGATCATATAAGAGAATATCTAGATAACTGGCAATTACATAGAAAAGGGACAATTTTTGCTGAGCTTAGTAGTAGAAGAACAAAATTTTTAGAGCAAAAAGCAAAGGCAGAGGGGAATATCAAAGATGTCGTGTTATTAATTTCCGTAACTATTCCGACGCTGACGATTGATATTAATGAGATGATACGAAGAAGAGAAGTATTGCAAGATACATTTAAATCAATTGGGCTTGCTACTTACAATGTTGAGGCAACATTGCTATTAAAATTTGTCCGTTTAATATTTGGTTGGAGGGAAGAAGAACATCCTGAACTTAATCCTTATGAAATATTATCTGAGCAGATTTTACCTGGTAATTTTTCTTTATATGAAAAGGAAGATTATGTAAGTCTTAATGATAATCAAATATTTATAAGCTTAGAGGCAGGAAAAAGACCGGCAGAGTGGCTTTTATCAGCCATGGATTTGTTTTTAGGTAATGAGCTAAGACGAGATGAATATATTAGATCAAATTTTCTGATTCATTTTGGTTTGCAAATAGTGCCTAATCAAGTGATAGCAAAAACAGCAGCAATTACTAAAAGAGAAGCTTTAGAGAGAAATATTAATGCTGGGATGGGTAAATTCTTTCCTAACTTAGCTAGTGAAGCACAAGATTTAGCAGGAGCAGTAGCGTGCTTGCAAAGTGGCGATAGAGTAGTAAATATCCACTTAAATGTCATTATGTGGGATAAGAAGAACAAAGCCAAAGGGGCAGCATCACAGTTTTGCTCACAGCTTCGTCGAAGTGGTTGGTATTTTGTCCCTTGTAAATATGATCATTTAGCGGTGGTACTTGCTAGTTTACCGATGCAGTTAGTTGAAGCAGCACCTAATTCTTTAGTGGGTAAATTTAATAGATTCAATAACATATTTAATAAAAAGACTCGGGGAGTTGGCATAGCATTATCAAATCTTGGTAGAGGCATAAAAACTATTGCTTCAGAAAGTAAGGTGTTACTTCCTATTATTGGTGAATGGAAAGGGGATTTAAGCTCTCCTGGAATGCTGCTTACTGGTAGAAGAGGACAGATAATGTATTGGTCTCCCTTTGGCTCAGCATTAATTGGCTCAAATTTATATAGCACAGCTGCAACTCCAAATGAAAATTTTAATCTTTGTATAGCAGGAGTGCCAGGCTCTGGTAAGTCAGTGTTTATGCAAGAACTAATGCTATCGGTCTTAGGCACTGGCGGCAAAGTGTTTGTTCTTGATTATGGTAGATCATTTAAAAGAACCTGTTTGCTACTGGGCGGTAATTATATTGAATTTGATGTAAAAAATCCTATTTCTATTAATCCATTTTCAGAAATTCCAGCAGACGGCAGCGAAGGCTCAATTGAAGCACAGGCAGATTTTTTAGCAAGTTTTCCATCGATTCTAGCTACTATGGCAGCTCCGCAATATGGAACTAATGATTTGCAACAACCAATGCTGCAAAAGGCGTTAATAGCTGTGTGGCAAGAAAAAGGCAATAAAGTTGAGATAACTGACATAGCAGATTGGTTGCTTAAAAGAGAAGAATCTTACGCACAGGAACTTGGTAATATGTTATTTCCGTTCACCAGAGATGGACAATATGGCAAGTTTTTTAGTGGTAAGGCAAAATTATCCTTAAACGCAGATATAGTAGTAATTGAAACTGATCATCTTCGTAGTAGCCCGGCACTACTTGCAGTAATTGTACAAATCATGATTGTTCATATTAACCAGAGCATGGTTAAAGGTGATAGGAAGCGTCCTTTTCTAATCATGATTGATGAAGCATGGAAATTACTATCTGGCAAAAGATCTGGAGAATTTATTGAAGAAGCAGGAAGAATTGCAAGAAAATATAACGGCTCAATTACTCTTGCTACTCAGCAATTAACTGATTACTTTAGAGAGGAAGGATCAGCAGCTGAAAAAGCTTTTGAGAACTCATCACATAAAGTTATTTTAAAGCAAAATCCTGAGAGCTTTAAAGCAATGAGAGCAAGCCCTAAGCTTGCAGGTTTTGTCGATGAGGACTGGAAGCTAAATTTACTACAATCAATTCATTCAAACCCGCCGCATTATAGTGAAGCAGCGATTTATGGACCAAGTGTTAACGGAGTTGTAGCAAGGTTAATGTTAGACCCATTTACTCTGATGCTAACATCTACTAATGCTAGGGATTACCAAGCCATAGAAGATAGAATGATCGCAGGAATGAGCGTTACAGATGCCATCAATAATATACTGGATGAGAGAGTTTTTTTTGTCAATACCGGCTGAAAAATGATACAGATTTCTAATATTACAATGGTTGAAAATTAATACAGCACACACTATGCTATGTTGAATAATTAATTGCTTAATATTGAGATATTATTACAGTTATTCCTTATCAAAATATACTTTTATAGGGGTTAAAATCATCTTGGAGCAACATAGCATAAATTTTGAATGATAATACTGTATCAATTTTTATCCGTTGTTCTGTATCATTTTACTTCCGTTGCTAACAGCTTAAAAACGTGGCAAAATATGACAGGGTATTTAGATCTAAAAATTATTATTATAAGTTCCTTTGTTTTATTTGTTATTATGTTGAAGGTAAGTTATGTAAATGCACACAATAATAATTTGGCTATAAGCATAGATAATAATTCTAAAATAGAAATTAGAGATTATGAAGTCCAAGGTCATGTATTTCCAATTATTGAAGAGTCATTACTAGAGGTCATTATGGCTAAACTTCAAATAGCAAAACAAAATGGCGTTTTAGAGAAAATGCAGGAAGAATTTAAAAATAAGGTACAGCAAAAAATATCAAGACCAACTCCGGTATTGGCTCTAGCAAAAGCAAGCATAAACCGAAATTGGCACTATGATCCGAGCTTTATACAAAAGACAGATGTAAAAGATCAAGCAGGAAACATCATAGTAAAAGTTGGCACAAATGTAAATCCTTTGGAGAAAATAAGCTGGGGAAAAGCTTTAATATTTATTGATGGTGATGATGAGCAGCAAGTTAAGTGGGCTAAATCAAAAATAGGAAAATTAGTACTCACGAGTGGCAATCCTATTAAGCTAGCACAAAAGTTAAATAAGCCAGTGTTTTTTGATCAAGGTGGCGTGCTTACTACTCGTTTTAAAATAAAAGCAGTACCGGCTATTGCCCGGCAGGAAGGTAAATTACTTAAAATTAGCGAAATCAATATTAATTAAAATGTTATAGTATTTAAGTAAAAATTAAGGTGTGAATAAAAACTGATAAAATCCGGAGGTAATCTATGAAGAAGTGGCAATTATCAGAAGCAAAGCAAAATTTAGAAAAGATAATAGATCATGTATTACAAGGTAAGGTGCATGCAATAGTAAAATCTAGTGGAGAAGTAGTATATCTAATCGCAGGTGAGAAAAATAATATGATAGCAGAGCAAGCAAAGGTAGGTTGTCAAGCAAATACAGATTTAATAACTTCTGAAATATACAAGTAATAATGAAGTTAATAATGTTTATTATAATTATTTTGCTTGGTAATTATAGTTATGCATCGATTGGCTGCGTAGGAAGATTTGTAAATCCAATAACTGATATTTGCTGGAAATGTTTATTTCCAATTACTATCGGAGGAGTAAAAGTAGTGCCAAGCCCTATGGCTGATACTAATAACCCAAGGCAAATAATTTGTTTTTGCCCTAAAGCCGGCATTCCTATGCCAATTCCTGGTATTCCAATTGGATTCTGGGAACCGGTAAGACTTGTTGATGTAACGAAATCTCCTATGTGTATGGTAAGCCTTGGTGGTATTAACCTTGGTACTAGCATGCAAAAAGGAGTTAAGGATGATATAGAGGGAAGTAGCTTTTATCATGTACATTGGTATATATATCCGGTTATTTACTGGCTTGAGATATTACTTGATTTTGCTTGTTTAGAGATGTCACAAGTTGACGTAGCATATTTAACTGAATTTGATCTGTTATGGGGAGATGATGCTAAATCTGCAATATTAAATCCTGAGAGTTTATTATTTGGCAATATTGCAGCTCAAAGTGCATGTATAGCTGATTGCATGAGCTCTAGTTCTGGTAGTCTTTCTAATGATGGGATGTTTTGGTGTTCAGGCTGTCAAGGTTCTCTTTATCCCTTTACCGGTACAACTAGCTCTTATAATGGCGGAGTTGGAACTTCTGCATTAATAGTAGCTAAATTTATGGCTAAGTTACATAGAGAATTATTACTCTGGGGCTATATGGGAAGAGAAGGATTATGTGGTAAATATCCAATGCCAATAATCAAAAAGTGCCAATATAGACTGCAGATGACTTATCCTATAACGGAAATTCATTCTTGTAAAAAGATTGGTGAGACTGAAACTACCTGGCAGGGTGCACGCGAATTCCCAGTTAAAGGTGAGGATTTTGGTTATTTGATTTGGCGTAAACGCAGTTGCTGTCTCTTTTGATTTTATAATGATGATGTAGAAGCTAAATTTACAAATATAGAGATATGCAATTTAACTTAAAGGCAATAATTTTAACTTGTTTACTAATATTAGGTGGAACAAGTTCTTTGGCACAACCAGAAGTATTATTACATAATATACTACAACCTAAATTAGAGCCTAACACATATAATAATATCTATATTTTTGTTTCATTTTCAATGCCTGATTCAGCATTAAAGAGTTATTATATTGAAGCAGAACAAGAAGGAGCAAGACTTGTAATGCGAGGTCTAAAAAATAATTCTTTTTTAGAAACTAAAGCAAAAGCTAATGAAATTGGTATTAGCTTTGATATTGATCCAAATCTATTTGAGAAATATCAAATTACTTCTGTACCGATAGTAGTGATAGATAATAACCAAGGCAAAGTTAAAAAACTAGCAGGTCATATAGGATTAAATGATGCATTGCAGATAATGCAAGAGGAACAAATGTGAGACAAAGTATTAATATTATTATGTTAGTTACTTTAGTGATGAATGCGATCAGTTCTTACTCTGCTACTATGGAGGATAGTTATAATAGTGCCAGACAGTATGAACACAGTATTAAGCTTGGTAATCCTGATCAAATAGGCAATAAGATAATATTTGATAAAGAGGTAAATATATCAAATTTAAGTAAAATGAATGATCAAGACTTAACAAATCAAGGTAGTGTTATGTTAAATAACTCTGCACAAGGGCAATTACTGCAACAAAGTGAGCTGAAGAAAATAAATGCAATGCAAGAATATGACCTTAATCCTAACAATCCCGTAATTAGTAATTCAGCTAAGATTGAGGCAGAGCCATTAAGGCATACAGAAGGGACTGCACTTAATGTTAGTGAAAAAGTAATTAAAACCAAAATTAATAAGAGTTGCTGTGAAGGGGTAGAATTTGAAATAGATGTTATCAGGAATCTTATACTAGATGCTGAATTAATAGATAAATGGGGTGATTGGCAAGATAAAGCAATAGCATTTTCAGGTCTTGAGATAAGTAACAGTTATCGTCACTGGCTTTATCCTGTCTTTTGGAAGAAGAAAAGACGTTTAGGTAAGCGTAAAACAATATACAGCATGCATATGCATAATAATCAGATCATAATGGAAGAAGTGAGAGCAGCTATTGTTGCTAAGTTAAATACTTCCCTTGATCATATTGATACATATATCGGCATTTCTCCTCAAGGAGAAGGAGCATTAACTGAAGCCTGGGATGGTGATATAGTAAAATGGGATAGATATGTTTTTACTTATAAATATCGTGATAAGATTAAAGTATTTAGAGAAAAAGGTGAGTACTTCCAAATAGTAAATGAGCTTTCAGAAGCTTTAGTTGAGGAAAATGAATGCCATGAAATAAATCGCATATGTCTTGAAGCTGGTAATAAGTTGTTTTTTAATCAATATAATGTTAATCGTCCATGCTGGAGCGAGCAAATTAAATATCAATGTAGTAGTGAGCCAAAATATGGGTGTGATCATTTAAAGAAGCAAGGTTGTGAACTTGCAAGGAGCAATTGCATTAGGCAAGCTGCTAGTATCTGTTTGCAATGGCACAAAGATTACATATGCTCTAATGAGAAAAAAGAGCTTAGCTCCTCTATAGCAGGATCACAAATGTTTTGTTTAGGAGGGAATCGTCATACTGCAACTATTGTGCCAAATACTGATATGGGGAGTGTTGGGTATCTTGCAATGTTAAATGAAATGAAAAAAGATATGCAGACAAATCCGATTTCAGTATTTAAAGGTCATGCCAACAGTTGCCGCAAAACAAATATTGGCAATTTTCTTAATTGTTGCTCTGGATTCAAAGGTTGGGGTAAGGATTTAGGGCTGAGCCGGTGTAATGCAGAAGAAAAAGCCTTAGCCTTAAAAAGGGCAAAAGGTCAGTGTAACTATGTTGGGACATATTGTGCTAAGAAAGATAAAATATTTAAGACATGTATTACTAAAAAATCTACTTATTGTTGTTTTAATTCAAAACTTGCAAGAGTTTTTCAAGAGCAAGGAAAAAAACAATTAGCTATTAGTTTTGGCACAGGGCAGCAGGCTAATTGTCGTGGGTTTACAGTAGAAGAGCTGCAAAGAATAGATTTTTCTAAATTTGATTTAGAGGAGCTATTTAGTGATTTACTTGATCATGCTAAAAGTAAAATAAATAAGAACTTTCCGCAGCAACTAAAAAACCAGATGCCTATAATGCAACAACAAAAATTTAATAATAATCATACTGATTCAAATTTATCCTATTAAAATGATGAAGTGGCTAGTAAACACGATAACTAAATCATCACTAGCCATTACATCACTAGTAATTATTTTATTGTTACTAATCAATGATTGGTCAAATCACGCATTTGCTGGTACTATAGACTTAAATGCTAATAGTATAAATAAAATGATAGGATTAGATTTAGCAAGCAACAATGAAGTAAAAGATAGCACTCAACCAAAAGGTTTTCTTTGGTATAATGAGGATCATGCTTACAAGCCAGAAATATTAAAATTTTCTCAAGATCAAAAAAAGCAAGAGCCAGAACTTGAGCTTTATGATCAAAGGATAGAAGCTTTAAAGAAGGAATTTAATAGAGCTAAGCGTAAAGCCTTAGATGATCCTACTCTTGAAAATGTCATTATTGCTCAAAGGTTACACAAACAAATTTTAGAAAAATCATATAAATTTGCTACCATGTGGCAGCTTGCTACCTTACTTGATTATAGTCTTACAAACGAGAATATACCTGCAAATTCATTGCATAAAAAATTATACGAGATAAGACAAGATAAAGACAGCAGCCAAAAACTAAGATTTTTAGCTAAGAATTGGGGATTAATTCTGCAAGTAAATCAAGGATGTAATTACTGCCAGGCATTTATCCCTATTGTAAGAGAATTTGCAGATAAATATGGCTTTCAATTAATTTTTGTAAGTAATAGTGAAACTAGATTTCAAGGGATACCAACCATTAAAGATACTGGTTTGTTACAAACACTAAATCCTGCAAAGCTTGTACCGGTATTATATTTAATCGATAGCAGCGGCATACAAATATATCCAGTTGCAAGAGGAATTATTAGTGAAGATAAAATTGCTGAAAATATTTTATTGGTAATTCAGCACTATAATAGACTAAAGGTTAATGATTATGATCAGTAACAATAAGTTTAGAAGAGTAATCTACATAAAGCATGTGATGCATATTCTCATGATAATTTTATTGTTACAAACAACAACAACTTATGCTTGGGATTTACAGGATGTATTTCAAGGCATGAGCGTTAATGTCACTAAACCTGGTTCATATCAATCCCAAGCTGCCGGCTATTATTATGCAGCAGGAGGGTTATCTATTAGAACTAATAAAACATCTTTTAATCCGATTTCTATTACCCCTCCCTCGTTAAACATGAGCTGTAGTGGTATAGATTCTTATCTTGGTAGTTTTTCGATTATTTCAGGTGAAGAGCTAGTTCAGCTAATGAAAAATATTGGTACGCAAGCAAAAGCTTATGCATTTTCATTGGGTCTTAAAACTTTTGCTCCACAAATAGAAAATGCCTTAAAAGATTTAAGAAATCTTGCTATGGAAATGAATCAATTTGCTAAGGGCGATTGTGAAATGACTAAAGCTATTTTCGCTTCCATTTTGCCTAAAGATTCAGCCATGAGAGAATCAGTTTGCAGAGATTTACAATCCAGCTCTGGCTTTGATTATTTTGCTGCCGGCAAAAAATGTCGTAGTGATTTAGAGCAGAAACAAGCTTTAGCGAATATCCAAAATCAAGATCCAGAATTAATGCTGACAAATTATAATATTTTTATCAAGGCAGCAGAAAAAGCAGGAATCCCTGAAAATATGAGAAGTGCCATCATGTCCATGACTGGAACTATAATAGTTCGAGATAATAATGTATATTTCCTTGAGTCACTTGCTCAAGATGAAAAGAGCTGGATTGCTCATTTAAAAGGCGGAGAATCTGCCTCAATTTATACTTGTGATAATAGTAATTGTTTAAACCCAGATCTAAGACGTAATATTACTATTGTTCTAGATCAATCATATCAAGGCAAGGCTAAAACAAAACTAGATGAATTAAAGAGCAAACTTACAAGTAATAACGAGTTTAGTAATGCAGACATATCTTTCCTATCTTCAATAGGGGAAGCATTTCCAATATATGATTATATTACTTTAGAAGCAATATCAGGAGTTACTATTTTAGATAGTTCTTCAGAATTAGTTGCTAGTTACAGTTTACTTCAGCATTTAAAGGAAGTAACCTCAGAGGTAAGAAAAGCAGTTACTATGCTCAAATCAAAGCAAGTAGCAGATCATCATTTAACCGCTTACTTAAAAGCTTTAGATAGAGTGCAACTTTTTGCTCAAGAAAAATGGAGTAATATGCTAACAAGTAGTGATCAGATTGATAGAAGAGCAAGATTAATAGAACAACATTTAATCGCTAAAGAGAGGGCTTAAGTATAAATTAAAATTAGATGAGCAAGCAGATAAGCAGGTACAAAAATAAGCAAAGAAGATAAAAATATAAAAAGAATATGACAGATTACGTAATACATACATTTGGTGGAGGAGATATATTATGGCAAGTTTTTAATGGCATAGGAAGAGTCTTTGCCTCAAATAGTGAGTATTTTACACCAGTAGGTAAATTTGCTTTGACAATTGGTGGAATTTGGGCAGCAACTCGTGCTATTTTTAGAGGTAATATTGGTATTTTTGCTATGGAATGGTTTTTTCCATCCTTATTTATTTTTATCTTTTTATTTGCTCCAAAAGCAAATGTGTGGCTTAAAGATGAAATATCAATGCAGGCTCCTGTAAAAATTGATAATATCCCAGTAGGTATTGCTTTTTTTGCTTCTATATCATCAAAAATAAGTTACTCTTTATCAGAGACGCTCGAAAAGCATTTACTTCCACCTGATGAAGGGTTATCAAGCAGGAAGAATGGGATTATGTTTGGAGCAAAAGCTATTGGTAAAATCAAGGACATTCAAATAGAGGATCCGGTAACTTTGACCAATACAAAAGAATTTTTAAGACAATGTTTTATGAAACCTTATATAATTGGTAATATTTTAGGTAAAAAAGCAGAAGCACAAAGAGCAAGTGACATCATTGCTTTTATCGAACAAAATATGCCCAATAATTTTGGTATTTATTATAAGGATCCAAGTAATTCTGCTATTTCTTTTAAAACCTGCAGGCAAGTAACTCCCTTGATTAAGGCAGCTATTAATAAAGAATTAAATGATAGGTTATTAACTAAATTTGCAAATGGTATAGGCATTAGCTCTGATAGGCAAGAGATATTATCTAGCAGATTAAAAACTATGACCTCTGATACTCTAAAATATCTTAAAAAAGAACAAACAGATATTCATCAGTGGATGAGACAAGCAATGCTACTTAATGCTAATCGTGAAGCTTATGATGATTTAAGAGAAAAATTCTCACTTTCTAGAATATATCCTCAATTAGTTAGTATGAATGCGACCCGCGGGTTATTTCAGCAATCCTTTTCTTACCTGATTGCAGGAGAGATGGCAGCAAATATCATGCCTATCTTACAATCAGTATTTTTTGCTTTGGTAATTTGTCTCATTTTCGTAGTATTTCCAATGTCAATGTTGCCCGGTGGTTATACTATCTTTAAAACTTGGATAACATTAATCATTTGGGTAACCAGCTGGCCAGTATTTTTTACTGTGATTCATTGTTTAGGGATGATTAGCCTAGCTGGTAAAGGCACAAGTCACTTTACTGGTTTAAATATCTTATCGCAAGGGAGTTTTTCAGAAATTCTGTTGCATGAGTTTGCAACATTTCAGATGTTAGCAGCTTCAGTTCCGATGTTATCCTGGGCAGTATTAAAGGCTTGTGCTCATGCAACTACTACTTTGGCCAATCAATTTTCTCCAGTACCGGTTGCAAGTAATATTGGTGCTAATATTGCTGATAATAACCTTGCTATGGATAATTATAGCATCGGTAATCGAACAATTGCCCAGCAAAATCTTACCCCAACTTTACAATTGGCAGGAGGAATTATTGATGATGGAGGAATGAGAGTAACCAGTACTGATAGTGGTAGACAAGTACTGACTCAAGCAGTAGACTCACTTGTTAATAACTACCGCTCTTCTAAATTATTACAGGATAGTTATCAATCTCAGTTTATGAGCTCACAAAGTTATCTTGACTCATTAAATGATAGATATAGTAATTTAACTACTACAGGTAATTCTATGGCAACTGAGATAGGAAAAAGATTAAGCTATGAAGAAGCAAAATCTATAGGTATTACTGATAGCCAGTATCTAGCCTTGCAGCAGATGAATTCAGATAGCATCGCTGCTACTGATCATACTGGTAGCAGTAATAGAAAGGGAACTAGTACTAGTGCAAATATAGGTTTAAATGTACCTAGCATAGGAGGAGTAACAGTTCGAGCAGATAATGATCAAGGAAAAGAACGAGGAAAATCAGTAAATCAACAGCAATCATATAATGAAGCATTATCTAAGATTAAAAGTGCTACTAAAGATGGCAGATTAGGTCATACAAATAGTGATCTGCAATCACTTAGTAATAATCTTAATAGTAACTTCTCTGAGCAACAATCTGTAGGGCAAGAAATAACTAGAACTAAACAAAATATCGAGCAATTAAGCTATAACATGAACTATATAGCACAAAATTCTGCCTCTATTGATCGTAATTTAAATGAATCAGTATTAAATAGCATAATTGCCAAAAATATTCCTGGAGTAAGTAGCAAAGAGCAGGCTGCTATGTGGGCAAGTACTCACCAACAAGAAGCCGAACAAATCGCTTTAGATATAGCTAAAATCAATAATATTATACCGCAAGACTTAAGTTCTGTAAGTAGCATCAATATTCCATCTAAAGAAAACTTGCGATCAAGTTTTGATAAAAATACTAAACAGTTGAATGACCAAGCTGCTATTAGTAATATTGATGATAGAAGAAATGATGTTTATGATAAAAATGTAGAACAAATGCTAATTCAGAGTATAGATAATAATGAAATAGAAAAAGTAAAGATTCTTGAGCAGTTATCTGATAAAGTAAAAGATAAGAAGGCACAAATTGAAGATGAATTTAATAAAACTCCTGAATCAACGATTGTCAGAACTGGCCAGCAAATAGCAGATAATCTTGAAATAAGTAGCAAAGCGATCAAGAAAAGAAATATTAAATTACCAGGCCATAAAAATGAAAATAATTGAGAAAAAATTTATGCAAAACATCGAAAAATTAGCATTCATATTTATCTTATCATTAATATTTTTCAGTAGTGCTTTTGCAGAAAACTTGATCAATCCTACTAATGCAAAACAACAACAAATCGAGCAACAAAGCAAAATTCAGGATTCAAATATTTTAGCTGAAGAATATTTAAATATTGGTAAATCTTTTTATAAATTAGGAAAATATCAAGAAGCAATAAAAAATTTTGATTTAGCTATTAAATATAAACCTGACTACGAAGATGCTTATAACTATAAAGGAATGGTCTTAGCTAAGTTAGGAAAATATCAAGAAGCAATACAATATTATAATTTAGCAATCAAATATGGTTCTAGTTTTACAGAAGCCTATAATAATAAAGGTAATTCTTTAAATAAATTAGGTAGATATCAAGAAGCAATAAAAAATTTTGATCTTGCACTAAAATATAATTTGCATTTTGCGGTAGCATATAATAATAAAGGTAATTCTTTAAGTAATTTAGGAAAGCATCAAGAAGCAATAGAAAATTGTGATCTTGCCTTAAAATATAACCCAAGATATCCAGAAGCATATTATAATAAAGGAATATCCTTAATGTCTTTATGGCAACATCAAGAAGCAATAAAAAATTTTGATTTAGCTATTAAATATAAATCAGATTATGCAGATGCTTATAACAACAAGGGTGCAGCTTTAATAAACTTAGGAAAATATCAAGAAGCAATTGAAACCTGTGATATAGCTATAAAATATCAGCCCCATTGTGTAGAAGCATACTATAACAAGGCTATCTCTTTAAACATATTAAAAAAATATCATGAAGCAATAGAGAATTGTGATTTAGCAATCAAATATGATCCTACTTATACAGCATCATACTTAGAAAAAGGAATAGCTCTTAGAAAATTAGGTAAATATCAAGAAGCAATTAATAGCTATGATCTAGCTATTAAGTATAAATCTGATTATGCTGAAAGTTACTTAGAAAAAGGAATTACATTGATTAGCATGGGAAAAGAAAAAGAAGCTAAAGTAAATTTTCACTTAGCTCTTAAATATAAACCTAATCTTATGACAGAATATACAGAAATAATTAAAGCTTTAAGAAAACTAGGTAATGATCTTATGGCTGACGAGTTTGAAGAAAAATTAAAGATAATGCAAGATAATTTGTAATTTGATGCAACAAAATCAAAATAATTTTACTCGTGGTTCACAGATTTTTGCTCATCAGATGAGAATGCTTGGGCAAGGCAGTATTAATGCTTTAACTATTGGATTAATATTTACTGTAGTTTGGCTAATGTGGCGTACATATCAGAAATTGTCCTTAGTAAGCTTATATTATTTTATCATAGAGCGATACGCACAATTAAAACTTGCCATAGGAGAGTATTTTTACCCTATAAGCCAAATAGGTATTAAATTCTATTATTTAGAACAAAAAGCTTGGGTTTATCGTAATGCTGAAGAATTTGTGCATAAATTTTGGCATGTTACACCGCATTCGCATAATATCAATCAATTTGGGCAATTCTTATTGCATTCAGCTTGGCCAGAAGGTATTATTGTTTTTACTATTAGCATGTTTACTGCCATCATCTTTTTTATGTATCGAGGTAAAAAAGCTGTTATACAAGATAAGATCAGGGGAGCAGATTTGGTGGAAGCAAAAACTTTAGCGAGAATGCTTCATAAAAACAAACAAGCTGCTAATATTTGTTTTTCTGGATTGCCATTAGTTAAAAATAGCGAAAGGAGGCATATTCTTATTACCGGTACTACTGGTAGTGGTAAAACTAATATGTTAAATGAGCTATTACCTCAGATTAGAAAAGAGCAAGGTAGAGCAATTATTGTTGATTTAACAGGTAGCTTTACTGATCGATTTTTTGATCCCAAATGTGATAAGCTACTTAATCCTTTGCAAGAGAATACAGAGCATTGGTTGCCTTGGAATGATTGTCATGAAATTTGGGATTATAATGATATGGCAAGTAACTTTAGTAACTATAATCCCAAATTAGATGATTTTTTTGCTAAAAGTGCTGAGTTGGTACTCGCTGAAGGATTAAGATTATATCAGGATAGTAAAGACATCAAAAAGCTAATAAATACTATTCTTTATGCAAATAATAAAGAATTTGCAAAAAGTTTTAAAAATAGTGCAGTATCTGGTATAATTAGCAGTAGTGCCCCTGAGACTTCTTCAGGTATTCAAGCAACTGTTAGTAAAAATATTGAAGTGTTGCAACATTTAAAGCCTAAAGGTGAGTTTAGTATTAGAAAGTGGTTTACTGCGGACAAAGGTTGGTTATTTATAACTAGTACTCCTAATCAAAGAGTAATGCTTCGACCACTTATTGCTGCATGGATTAGCATAGCGATAAAAGCATTAATGAATAGGAACATCAATAATACTCATAGTAATATGTGGTTTGTGATTGATGAGCTGCCAGCTTTACAAAAGATATCTTCACTCCCTATAGCTTTGGCTGAAAGCAGGAAATATGGTGGCTGCGTTGTTGCAGGTATGCAAAACATTCATCAATTAGAGGAGATATATGGTTCTGCTGGAACAGCTTCAATGCTTGATTTATTTGGTAGCAAATTTATTTTTCGGGTAAGTGATCAACAAACAGCACATAAATCAGCTTTAATGCTTGGTGAGCAAGAAATTATTGAAACTCAAGAGAATCTCTCTTATGGTGCTAACTCCATGCGTGATGGAGTAAATATGCATAGCTTAGAGAAAAGAAAATTATTAGTAATGCCATCTGAAATTATGAATCTAGAAGATCTTACCTGTTATGTAAAACTTGCGGGTAACATCCCAATTACTAAATTACAAATGAATTTACAAACTTGATTTAAATGCAAAAATATAGAAACCATTTTAATGGTATTTTTAAAAGATTTCAATTGTTTGATAGGGGATTACCTTATAAAGAAAAATCCTACTATAATGCCCCTTTAAATCGCTAATTTAGTCCGTCCGCCAAAACTCTACAGACCTTATAGATACTAGGTTTTAAGGCAAAAAGTAATAGTAAAATCCATAAGAAAATGAAAGGTTTTATATCAAAAGCTTATGGAAATACAAAAAAATGGCAACGAGAAAATTGAGTACGTTTTGGGACATAGTGTGTTTTTTGATACAAAAATTTAAAATTAGCCCTCAAAATCATAGTAATTTGCTCTAAAATTGCCCTGTTTTTGGAAATTAGTGCCACAAGTGATATTTTTTTGAGTTTTGGCGGACGGACTAATTTAGTATACGAGTTTTAGAGGTAAGCTGTGTATAAAAAACTTTTTTGTCATTTCAGAATTTTTTATAAATTATTTTTCAAACAGCAGAGTAAATTTTACAAGAAATATGTTTACTCTAAAGAACTAATAAAAGCTTCATCAAGACCGGTTACACTAGAAATTAAAGAAACATTACAACCTTGAGTTAACATTTTCTTTGCTACCTCTACTGCTTTATTATATTCCCCTTCAGCTTTACCTTCAGCTTTACCTTCAGCTTTTCCAATTTGGATACCTTCAGCTTTTCCAATTTGGATACCTTTAGCTTCACCAATTTGGATACCTTTAGCCTCACCAACTTGTAAGCCTTCAAGAATACCTATTTCTTTCCCTTCTTGTTGCCAATGCTCTGCTAAACTTCTCATAAGCCTTGTCCCTATTTCCGGATTTAACTTTGTTGATAATAAATTCTTTAGCTTTATTTTATCAGCTTGCTCTATCTTCGTCAATGTATAATATAATATCATTTCTAGATAATCATAACCTATCGTTATTTTGGTTAATTCCGGTAATATATCTGATATTTCTTGCCATCTTTTTAACAACTCTCTCTCATGTATATGTTTGAGAAAAAATTCTAATATCCCTGACCATATCCTTTGTTTAAACTCTTCATCAGGAATTTCATGGACGTTCACTAACTGGTAATCATTAATCCATAATTCTTTTGCTAATTTGTTATTAGTAAATAAATCCCACAAATTCCTTGCAACATTATATTTTTCCTGACCATTGAAAAATATCATCGGGTATATTAATGGTAAAGTCTTAGCTTTAGGATTTTGTATTAAATATCGCTCACAAATATTAATCATATATTTAAATAACCTAAAAGCCATAAAATGATCTGCTTTTGATTGATGCTCGACAAGCAAAAATAAGTATCCGTCTTGTTTATCAAATTTGCATGAGAATAAAACATCAGAGATAGAATCTTTTAAAGAGCTTTCTACAAAAGTGGTATTTTCCATTGCTAAACTAGGAAAATCTATTAAACTTTTAATATTTGGGGGCAAATGTGCATTAAAGAATTCATGGGCAACTAGAGGATTCTCTAGTGCCTTACGAAATATCTTATCATGCTTAGCTTTCTTCTTATCCTTATCTGGATCACCCAGCAGGTTTCCTTGTTCACTCATATATTTATATTTTTTAACTTGATAAAATATTATTACACTACACTCTAAACTCTTATTCCTTGATTTAGCTTGATCTCAGATACTTGCTTTACCGCACTTCTTATTTCTTTACCTATTTCTGAGCTTGGACTTATATATTGCATTACTTGTTTATCTCTTCCTATGGCATTTAAGTAATCTTCAGGGACGAGATGGCTTTTGCCTTGAAAATCATGTACTACTATATCACAAAATTTTTTATCACCAAGATTATAATTAGGATCAAATTTATTCTGCATAATTTGTAAATCTTTCTGTATCTTCTGCTCTATTGCTGCTATGCAAATCTTGTTACTATAAGCAGTACAAGAATCTATACCTTTTTCTCTGTAGATTTGTAAAGCAGTATCGATATTTTCTGCTGTGCCAAACTTTGCTAGAGCTTTTATTTGCTGTTGCTGCAAATTATTTAGTCCGTTATTATCGTTATTTGCAAATTTTGAAAATAATAATTCTATAGATTTAATTTGTGATTTTCTATCATCACTTGCTTTTAAGGATGATTTAAGTTCTGTTACTTTGCTAGCTGCTGTTAATTTTGCTATTTCAGCTTCTATAAGCTTGTTTATAGATTCTGCTCCTTGGGATTTTAACATATCATTAAAATCGCCTTTTTCTGGTGGTCGTATTATTGCTACCGTCGCTCCTTGCCTAATTAATTCTTCCTGTGCTTTAATTACAGTATTAACTGATACTGCGTCTTTGCCGTCATTATCGGCAGCAATTATTATTCTTTCTCCTTTGATAGGCTCATAGTTCCTAATGTTACTTACACCTAAACTACAAAGAATTTTGCCTTTAATACCAGCTTCCCTAATACTTAAAGCGGTCTCTACCCCTTCTGCTATAATCGTTATATTACTAACTGAATTATTGCCATCTTTACTGCTTTGTACGTTCCTGCTTTGTACGTTCTGCTGTTCGTTAGTTTTATTAATCTCAACAAAAGAACCTCTGATTCTACCAAATGAACGTTTATTAACCTCAATATCAGCTTTATTATTTGTTTCTTTGTTTAAATAAATTGATTGTCCACCGGTAATATTACCATCTTTATTTCTAGCAAAAGCAATTAATGCAGGATAATATTGTTTGCTATTACTGTCCCACATCATATTGGTTCTAAGATCATTATTTAGTTGATATCCTGTTAATATTTTTTTAATTCCACGATGTTCTAATAAATATTTTTTTGCTATATTATTTGGCGTCGTATAGATTATAGAATCTGATTTTTCATATAATTCTTCAGCTCTCTTTATCTTAGATATTTCAGCATATTTCGCTTGTTGATCTTGATTCTTAACTTTTTGGTCAAATTGCTCTTTTATCTTATCTTCTAATAACTTGCTATTGTTTGATATACCAACCATATCTTGTAAATATTTCTTAGCTTCTACAAAATCACAATTTTTTTCTCTTTGTACTAAGGTAAATAAATCTCCTCCCTCTCCTTTACTAAAATCATACCATCTGCCAGCTTTACTGCCATTTATCTTCATCGCTATCTTACCATCTTTTCCCCAGCGTAATATGTGACTACTCGATAAGTGGTTATTTGGACTGCCTAGCAAATTTCTACCTATTTCTTCCGCTTTAAATGATAATCGTTGCTTTAATTCTACTGCTTTTTGTTTATTAATAGCATTATAATCTATTTTATTCTTTGCCATAATATCCTCTTGTAATTTAACACTTATTGTTGTATCTTGTTTATTACAATTCGTAAGGTTATAAGAAGAGCTTTTTCGCTCTTCTTGGGCTTTATGGCTTGTGGCAAAATTTGTGCTAGTGCTTCTTAGGATTTCTGCTACCTTAGCAGATGATCTTGATCTCACTCTTAAGTGGTAATAGTTATCATTACTGTGTAATCTATCCTTAATATCTTCTACTACCCCTTTAAACCAATCACCTACTTTATCTATAATATTAGGACTCTTATTCTCTTGATCTTGAATCGCTACTAATTCTTCTAAAGTTTTAAAATTAATGCTAGATAGCCTATTATCTATTTTGCTAAGTTGCGATATTAAACTGGCCATATTCCTGGTAGCCTTCCTATTATAGTAAAGTTTTACCTCTTCTATATGTCTAGTCATGGCTACATAAGAATTTCTGCTATTTCCTGCTAAATTATGTAATACATAGACATTTTTAATTGAGGCTCCTTGTGCTTTATACACTGTAGAAGCATAGCCATGTTTAAAGCTTACATCTTGAGGATTAAATTCTATTTCTTTCCCGCTATCTGTTTTAGCAATAAATTTATCATTACTTACTGAAGTTATCGTTGCAAATTCACCATTTTCTATTTGTAAATCTTTATTTGTACTTTTAAACAAAATACGATCTCCTGCCATATAATCTTCATGCTTTTCAGATGATAGATAACGTCTATATTCTTTACCGGTAAGTAAGCCTCTAGCTTTTAGTAACTCCCTGATGCCTTGATTAATACTATCTACTTCAGCATTACGCATGGTAATTATTAAACGCTCATTTAGAGCAAATTTGCTGTTGCTCCAATCATTAATTAATCTTGCCATTGATTCTTCTAGCGTATGATCAATCTTTAAACCATCATGTTGTGCAAGTAAACGCAAGCCACCAGTAATATCTGATCTTGCAAAGCATGAAGCCATTTCTCTTGCCCATGCTTTACTCTGTCTTCTAATTCTACTTAACTCATATGAGCCAAATTTACTAGCCAATACTGCAAACATTCCTCCTCGCTCAACGGAAGTGAGTTGTCTCTCATCTCCAGCCAGTATTAGATTACAATTGTTACTCCTTGCTACTTTTAGTAATTCTAAATAATCACTATTACCTACCATCCCTGCTTCATCTACTACTAGCAGGCTATTTCTTGGTAGATCAGCTTTGCCATTATATAATTTAAATAAAAATCCTTTTACTGTATAACATTGCCGGTAACCTTTACTTTTAAGCTCTGATGCTGCTTTATGAGTAGGACTAAGCCCTATAATATTTTGCCCATGATTAGTGGCAATTTTATAAGCCTGCACAAGTACTTGTGACTTACCGGTACCGGCTCTACCTTGTAAAATCCTAATCCCTTGATTATTAATTAAAATATGCTGTAGACTTTCTCTTTGTGCTTCATTAACACTTGCAAGATTATCGATAGCACTTTTAAGCTTAATAATATTATTAAAATGAATCTGGTTATTTACCTTATATGCTATTCTAAGTAACCTTAATTCTTCATCCCTTATGTCTTTAGTAGTATAGTATTTAGTATCCGTGCCATCTTCATTATATAGTTTTACCAGCCTATCTGAATTTAATACCTCCCTTATTAGTTTTGACTTTTCTACTTCTTCTGGAATCTCTTTTATTGCTTTTTCTATATCCAATTTAGTAAAAATAGCTTGATGACGAATAATACGATTTAACACTCCATCACTATTTTTAATAATTTCCAGATGAGCTAATTTACATATTTTATTTTGCTCAGCTATTTCATTGATAATACTTCGCATTCTAGTAGGACCAACATGCTGCTGAGGCATAAAACTTATCGGGTCTACTTGGATTTCTAAACCTAACTTAGCAAAATATTTATTGATTACTTCTTTAACTCTCTTATGTATTATTTCCTCCTCTGGGATAATGAATGCTTTGCCCTTAACTTTGGCAAATTTAGGATTTAAATCTACTGCCTTAGCTCCTAAAGATTTACCATCTTCTGTGAATCTTCTGGTAGTAACAAGCAAATGGGCATGCCAATTCTTATCTCCATCATGTGGCTGATGAATATCAATTTGAACTCCTAGACCATTCTTTACCCACCCCATCTCTTCGATTATTTCATGAGTAATGGCTATCCTATCATTTAAATCTAGCTCTTTATCATCAGGCAGTGCTATAACTATATCTTTTAATAATTGACTATTTTTTCTTGTCTCTAGACGTTCTACTTCATTCATCAAGACCCTTGGGTCTTTAAATCTTTTATCTACATAATTAGGCAATAATACTGCATGGTAAACATTATCGCCTTTTTTGCTAAAATTATAAGTAACGTTAGTTCTCTCATCTTTAATAATCAGCCTGGCATTATAGGCAGCTTTCAGGCAAGCATTTCCTCCTGAACTCCTACTCACTATTTCTATTCTTGCAAACTGTATTGCCATGATTCTTCTTATGATTATTACAATCCTGCATTACATTAGCATGAATGTTTTTCATCATCCATTGAATCAGCACAAATAAGCAAATAATAAACCTTCAGGTTTATATATTGCGTTAACCTCGCTCTAAAGAGCTTTGTTAAACCAAAACTTACGCTATGTTTGATATAATGCCCATGAATTAAGGGATATTATGAAGTGCTTCACTATAAAACATTGCTGTGTAATAAGAGTTTTTAGCATATTTGCTATAACATAGCGTAAGTTTTGAAACCTTTGTTGCTTACGTTCCTTAACTAAATATTTGTCTTTATTGATCTTAGTTTTGCTGGTTCGGTTAGGTATGGGGATTATCTTGATCTTGAATGGCTTTTTTATTCCATCACTAATCTTAGACTATGCAATCTTAGAGTTGTATCCAACATTAGTCTGTTTTAGAAAAAAATTTGTAGAATTTCTGTAGCACTTATAATTATGAAGTTGACTTCCACAATTTATTGATGATTCATGATGATTATAACAATAAAAAATGAAAACTATCTATATGGATAATGTCATAAAACGTAGATTGAAATTAGAACAAAAAAAAACTCAAATTATTACTGAAGAAGCAAGACTTAAAATTCAAGAAAGAAAAGCTCGTACTCGTCGTTTAATTGAAATCGGCGGCTTAGTTGTTAAAGCTAAACTTGATGATTTACCCACTAACAGTTTACTAGGAGCTTTTGTTTCTTTAAAAGAAAAATTAATACAAAATCCTAATATCCAAGATCACTGGACTAAAATCGGCAAAAATATTTTTGATCAAAAATTAAATAATTAACGTCCATTATCTTAATGGGACTGTTGAAAAAGTTTTAAGTAATTTAAATACATTATAGTAAAATAAATTAAAAGTTATACTATATATGCTTATTTATCAAAACTACAGTGGTTTATACAAACAAAATGACTACAAAAATACTTTTTCAACAGTTCGCTGATATTAATACACATAACACTTTCAGGAGTTTCGCATTTAGCAAAATTGCGTATCAGCTAAAAGCCATCCGATGGATAGTCCACTTTTCGCTTTTCGCATGTTCCGTTACGGCAATCCAAATGATGACAAAGATTCTCAAGTATCTGCTCATATGCAAGGAGTTGTGACATAGTCCAATTAAATCGACTCAAAATATTATAGGCATTATTGATGTTAATATTAATATAAGCTGTATTAAACCTATAATTAGAGAGTAACTTTCTTAATCTTGTTTCCTGTGTCTTTTTATATTCATCGTGGTTTGCTGTACCAAATTCTGCTATATTATGCATCTCTCTGCTACGTATTTGTATTTCTATATTACGTTTATAGATATTAATTATGACATGTAAGGAACGGTAGCCATTATCCTTAGGATTAGTAATATAGTCTTTAAACTTCTTTACATCAACAGAATAAATATTGTAAATAATATCTAATACTTTATAACAGTCTTCTTTTTTATTAACTATAATCCTAAAAGCAATTAGGTCCTTCAATTCTTTCACAGTGGTAGCTTTTTTAAATATCTTCTTTAAAACAGAACAAGGAGATTTTAATCTGTAATGTATTTCAGCAGCTATATTAGCTTTATATAGTTTAGTGCTAATAGCAGCTATGATATTATGTAAATCATTAGTATTTATACCTTGCATAATTAACATTTATAATAAATTATAATACGTTTGTTATAAAATAATCAGCTTTTGATCCCTGTAATTAACTATTAACTCCACATTAGTACACTAAACTCCATAAAGAGATATAACTCTTGGAACTTTACTTTTAAATTTATGGAGGGAAAAAGCTGATTATTTTACAGTAACTTAAGTACAATATTTAACTCCCTGACCTTACTAATTTGGTAGAATGTATTAAAACTTAAATTAGAATTATTACAACTCTTAAAAAAACAGTAAGTATTATACATAAGTAAAAAACACGTAGATATTAATGTAAAAATTTATCTATTAAAGACCTCTGAAAATAACTGAATTAAGTAGTCAATAATAAGAAAGAGATATTAATGAAGAGATTATAATCATTAAGAATTATTAGAATGGATATATTTACAGTTGTTGGAAGAGACAGATTAAGTAAAGATAATGTACTTAAGTTAGAACAAATAATTAACTGGAATCAAGTAAGTAATTATTTAAAGAACAGTAAACTGAGATCTGACTTAGAACCTGTCTTGAAAGACTAATTATCTAATTACATAGTACTTCAACATGTTACTTTTTTAGTACTATTTTATGTCTAAAAAATTTACATGTTTTAGCAAAATTACTGTTTTTTATATAGATTTTAAACTGTTTGTTATGAATTAGTGTATTATTGTTGTTATCAATCCACTTTCAAGACAGCCTCTTAGGCAGGATTGGTTATAGCGAGTGATTGTTATTTAAATGTATCCTATTAGGACAATTATATAATTTAACGTGAATAGCGAATTAAAATAAGTCAAGAATTAAGGAAAGAGTCGATAGACGGTTTGTTAGGTAGTAACTGGTAATTGATAAGAGAAGCGATCATGTGAGAGAAGGCATTTTTGACTGATCCATATATGACGATGTCTTTTAACCTTATAGAATAATAATAGTTTAAATAAATTAGATTTTATGGAAGATAAAGACTATGTGTCCGCAAGAAATATATGAAAAACATTTACGTGTAATTAACAATATTAGATTTACATCAAGAGAAATAGATGTAATAGCATGCATTATGCATGGGAAGAACATAAAAGGAGTAGCTAATTTTTTATCAAATGAGGATAAACAGGTTGAGACAAGAACTATTGAAAGTCATATTTCTAACATCAAACGGAAAATAGGAACAAATGTTCGAGAGGGCATTATAAACTTTATGGAAAAGTCCGATAAATATAAACTAATACAAAGTTACTATTTAAGTTTATTAATTCAACAAGAATTTAAAAAAAACTTAAAGGAAATTTTAATATTAACAAAGCCTTATAATATATCTTTTTTTATTGTTTTGCAGATGCTAGGAAACAATGATTTAAACTGGATGATTTATAAGATACGTAGGGATTTACAACTTGTAGGCATAACAGTTTTTATAGAACTGCGAGAATATTCTGATAATGTTCCTATAGTTCTCATGCATAAGGGGACACATGGCGAAGATAAAAAGCAATGTACTATCTATGTTTTATCTGTAAATAAAACTAATATACCTAAACGACAATCTATTGTTATGTCTAATGATCAGGATATATCTAAAGTATTTTTCCTTACAACACAGGAAAAACAAGGTTTAGAATTTTTACCTAAGCGAACTAATTTTGAATATATTAATCTTTCTCTATCCAAACAATATCATTTTATTTTTTTAGAAATTATCACAAAAGTTTTTTCTAATACAAATGTAGAGAATATTATTGTTAAGTTCAGGGAAAGATATAATAATATTATGTCAAATCAGACTAGTTTAGTTGCCCCTCACTCCTATTTGACAGACAAAAATATTCAAGCTAAAGTTAGGAATATTTATTTACCAATAGTTGGTGTATTGGTTTTGATTATTTGTGGTACTTATCTTTTAATATTTGACCCAGCTGTTAGAACAACGGTTAAAAGTCAAAAAGCAGAAATGCCTTACCTTAAACCACAAGAATCAATAATATTTCCTAAGAATGTGACTACTTGGAATATACCTAGACAAGATAACGTTTTTGTTGGTAGAGAAAAATTATTGAATAATTTACACAATAAATTACGTCAGAATCATACACCAGAAGGAATAAGTAATGTGGCAATTAGTGCATGTGCTGGACTTGGAGGAATTGGAAAAACACAATTAACTTTGCAATATGTCACGCACACAAAACATCCGTATACATTTAAAGCTTGGTTTCCTGCAGAGAACATTGATGATTTGTATAATAAATATATTGAATTCGCTAAGCTATTAGGATATACAGAAAACATCTATACAAAAGAAAACATTATCGCTTATGTTA
This sequence comes from Rickettsia bellii RML369-C, assembly GCF_000012385.1. Lineage (NCBI taxonomy): Bacteria > Pseudomonadati > Pseudomonadota > Alphaproteobacteria > Rickettsiales > Rickettsiaceae > Rickettsia > Rickettsia bellii. Next base: position 466,657 of record NC_007940.1, on the reverse strand, counting down.
AACAATGGCTAGTTGATAATCCAGGATGGCTTTTAATTTATGATAACGTAAATAACTATCGTGAAATTGCACCATTTTTACCAGAAACTGGGGGACATGTAATTTTAACAACTCGTCAACGTCATTGGCCAACAAAATTTTCAATATTGCCCATTGACGTCATGACAGAAGAAGAATCTATTAAAACAATAAAGACTTTAATACAGCGAAATGTGGCATTAGAAGAAGAAAATGCTATAAGGGAATTAGTAGAAATTTTAGGATATTTACCCTTAGCACTAGTACAAGCTAGTACTTATATTAAGCAAAAACATATTACTATTCCAGAATATTTAGGCCTTTACAAGAAGTATGAATCAGAATTATTATCAGATAATTCTTTTTTAGAAGAGACAAATAATTATAGTTACCCAGTGGCAGTAACCTGGAACATTACCTTAGATGAAATTGTTAGAGATACTAGAATTAACAATGAACCACCAATAGCTATTGAACTTTTAATAGTATGTGCTTACTTAGCACCAGACAAAATCTCTCGAAAACTATTGCTTACATGGCTGCAAACTGCTCATCCTGATTTATCATCGCCAGAATTAACATTAAATAAACATATTGCTCTATTATGGCAATATTCCATGATCAATTATGATGACGATAATAATATTTCCGTCCATCGTCTAGTACAAACAGTTTTACGTCATCAGTTCAATCAGATACTAAATCAAAACAATAATATGTATCCTACCTTAAATTTCAGGTGGTTTGAATCCCTATTACAATTTTTTATAGATAATGAGCAAGAATTTAAACTAACTAATTCTTTTCAACAAATTATTGAAACTAGTCAGCACTTTAAAACTCAATTTCAGGATAAATATAATGAAAATCTTGTGACAATGGATTTGATGGTGGCTACAATCTACTATTATCAAGAAAAGTATAAAGATTTTCTAAAGATACTTGATCAGGTTAATGCATATTTGCAGAAAATTGACGGCTTAGAAATGTTAAAATGTGAAATGCTAGCCTTATATTCAGCATATTTTTATAAAATCGGTAATTATCATGAGGCTGAAGAAAAACTAAATAAAGCATTTGATGAGTACAATAATATAAAAATAAATAATTCAGAAAAAGACAATGATATGAAAATATTGAAGGCAAGATTAGTGTATCATAAAGCCAATCTTGTCTTAGAGAAAAGTAAAAAAACAGATAAAACTAATATAAATACACTAGAAATAGAGAATGCTATTAAATCAATTCAAGAATCAATGATTTTATTTAAGGCAGCTAATAGAACTAAAGGTTTTTTATTATCAATTAGATTGTATGGACAACTACTTATTTTAACTAACCAAGTGGATAAAGTAATAATAGAGTTTAATAAATACAATAACTTAATTGAGCAAACATCTGATTACATGATAAAAATGCTTTTTTATATAACTTATTCAGATGCTTATTTTAGCAAAGGCGATTTCAACAAAGCTTTGGAATATTGTGGTAAAGCTAAACAACAAGCAGAGAAATTACATCTTAACAATAAATTAAATTATCTTAACAATCAAGAGAAAACTATTAAAGCATCACTGCAATAAAATTGAATAGCATTCTATAGTTAAGTAAATTCAATTAGGTATAATAAAGAGTATTAAGTCCGTCCGCTAAAACTTAAGAAAATATCGCTTTAGGCACTAATTCCCAAAAATAGTGCGATTTTAGAGCAAATTACTATGATTTTGATGGCTGATTTCAAATTTTTGTATCAAAAAAACACCATATTTTCCAAAACGCACTCAATTTTCCCATTGCGATTTTTTCTTATTTCCATAAGCTTTTGATATAAAACCCTTCATTTTTTTATGGATTTTACTATTACTTTTTGCCTTACAACCCTATTGCCTACAAGGCTTGTAGAGTTTTGGCGGACGGACTATTAAAGATATTTATTGCATAATAACAATTTACCGTTATTGTGGAGTAAGAGGAGAGAATGGGACTGTGTTATTATATAAATTTAATTTTTTGTAATTTGTAGTTATATTTAAACAATGTGTGTGTAATTGTCTTGCAACTTTTGGTATTTTGAGATAAGTAGCAAGAGCTAAGAAGACCTGTAAAGTTTCTAAAATTGTTTTCTGTTCTTTTTTATGGGTTTTAGCTCCTATTGTTTGTACATTATGTAGCCGATCAAATAACTTAATTAATAGCAACTCTTTTTTCTTCTGCTGATATAATATTTTAACCACTTCTGCTGCACTAATTTTTTTATCCTTTTTAACTCGTGTTAAATCTTCAACTTGACCTGCGATTTTATAGCCAAACTCTTTTACTATCATTTCTTTAGTAAGTAATGTATCTTCAATACAATCGTGCAATATGCTAGTTACTATGATATCTGTTCTAAATAAATAATCAGAAACCATGTATGCTACTTCTAAAGGATGTGAGTAATAGAATTCTCCTGTTTCTCTCTTTTGCCTGCCATGATACTTTTTAGCAAAATAAATTGCTTTTTTAATTTTATTAAGATCAACCATGTTCTTAGACATCTTATTAATAAGCATGATCTTCGTTAATAGCCTTTTACTATATCGGCAATTTGATAGATCTGTAATTTTTATTTTGTCTAGCTCAAGATCTATACCTTTAGGTAAATTTAACTTTCCTGTAATAGGATCTATAGTTTTTTGATGATTTTCTTGACTTCTTGCCATATATCCTTCCTTACTATAATTTACTTAAGTGTAGCAAGTGAAGTACAATAATCAAGAAAATCATCATTATTAGTTAATACATAATCATCAAAACCTTATCAATATCAACATTATGTATCATAAATCAGATCATCAAGAAGAGGTAACTTAATTGGTATATTACAGACAATAGTAGTACTTTTACCTTTTTCACTTGTTACTTCAATCTCTCCATTTAGCTCACTAATTAGACGCTTTACAAAACTTAATCCTGATCCAAGTCCATTATATTGCATAGCAACATCAAATTTATCAATCTTTTCATGAAGATGTTGCCTGATTTCTTTAGACAAACCAACACCACTATCATGCACCATAAATTGGAATACCATTTCTCTGTTTTGTTGTTCTGATTCTGAAACGGCTGGACTAATAGCAAACATGTTCACTGTTACCACAACTTTACCTTCTTTAGTAAAGTTAATAGAATTATCTATTAACTGCTCTAATATTGCCCCTATTCGATAAGTATCACTAATTATAGCATTTGTTAAATCATACTGAAAATTACAAGATAAATTTAATCCCTTACGTTGAGCTATTGGCATCGCTTTATCAATAATCTTATTTACCAACTGTTTTGGATCAAACTTATTAAAAACTATAGGAGGTAATCCTGAATTATTCTGTAAATAACTAAGTATATTGTTATAATAATCCAGTAATTCTTCAGCACAATTTACCACACTAGCTAAATAATCCTTTTTTTCAGGATGATCCTCTATTTCATAAAGGGCTGTTACTAATGAAAAAATCCCATTACATGGAATCTTTAATCCATGTACCATATTTTGCACCACATCTCTTTTAAATAACTCAGATTCTTTCAATTTATTATTTGCTTCTTGTAACTCTAATTTATATTTAATTATATCAGTATAATTTGTGATCGTCGAGTTAATGATATTCTCTTCTTGCTGATATGGTATTAATGTGACAGATATGGGAGATAATTGAAGATTCCAATTTGTTTTAGTAATATTATGATTATCTTTTGGTTGATTTTGATTATTAATTGTCATAGCATCTCCTTGCTGTTAAAGTTCAGAAAACAGCTCAGAGGTTAAAGTGCTAAAATTTTGTAGTTTTTAATTTAACCTCTGAACTAGAACTGCACCACGGCTGCTCTTAACAAGGACAGATATCCTAACTATTCCATGAAGTACAGAGGATTTAAGAGCTTTTTTGACAGATTTCTACACAATTTAATAAAGAGCTGCATAAATGAGACACAGCTAAATTACTATTATTTGTTAGCTCAGATCTTTGTCTATTACATACAAATCAAAACTAGTATTAATGATGTTACAGAAAACATCAAGAATTCCTTGAAAATCCCTTGTAATACAGTATTTTGCTGGCATTTAAACCTATTTTATACTATAATTTAGTATAAATATTTTAATAATAATTTCATGTCAGTAAAGAACTCAGATAAATCACAACCATTCCTACAATGGGTTGGTGGTAAAAGAAAAATTGCCGATCAATTAATTAAGTTTCTTCCATCAACACTGAATAACTACTATGAACCATTCCTTGGTGGTGGGGCTTTATTTTTTCAAATTAGAGATAAATTTAAACAATGCTATTTATCTGATATTAATCTAGAGCTAGTAACTAGCTATAACGCAATAAAGAAGAATCCAGATAAGGTCAGTAAACTATTAGACTCTCATAAAGAAAAACATTCCAAAGAGCATTATTACCAAGTTAGAAGTAATAATGATAGTAATGACCCAGCAAAAATTACTGCAAGATTTATCTATCTTAATAGATATTCATTTAAAGGCATTTACCGGATTAATATTGATGGGAAGCCAGCTCAAACTTTCTCTGGTAGAAACTATAGTAAATCTGATATTGCTTCTCGATTAAAACAGTGTAGTCAGCTTTTAGCTGACACATCTATTTGTGCTATGGATTTTTCTTTCATTGAACCACAACAAGATGATTTTGTTTATTTTGATCCTCCTTATCATAAATCAGGTGAGAAGTTTTATACCAGATTACCCTTTGATGAAAATGAGCAAACGAGACTTAAAGATTTTGCTACAGAACTCAATGATAAAAATGTTAAAATAATGGTTTCTAATAGTAATACTCCCTTTATTAGAAACTTATACAAAAATTTTAATATTAGTACTATTAAGGTTAAATATTCTATGCCTGAGCACAATAAAATATCTGATGAAGTAGTTATTACAAATTATCAATTACCACAATAGCTTAGTTATATTCAAACTTGATTAATTCAAAGCAATAATCTTGAGTCTTAAAAGCTTCTTCTAGATCTTGCATATGACGATTTCTAACATAGTAATCATTAAAAGCCGTTGTTGATTTAAGGATTACCTTGTTGTTGACTATATCTTCCTCTACCACTACTAATTTACTTAATACCCCAAAATCAATATATTGGTTATAACGTTCAATAAGAAATTTCCGTGCCCTGTACCATATTGAATTAGGATTTAATTGCTTGCTAAGCTGCAATAGGTAATTTTGTTTTTCATCTTCAGTATTATTATGCTTAGCTTCAAGCTCAGCAAATGGTATGATTTGTAATTGCCCAATATTACTGCCATAGATCATTCGTACTTGCTGTAGTATTTTATCTTGGCTATGTTCTGAAAGCGTAATGTTTTTAAGCAATTTTATTTGATAGCTATTACCTACTACCCCAATAAAGTAGCAAGAACTTAGTAATTCATAAGCTGTATCAGGATCAAAACTACCAACAATTTTACGTTTTAGCTGAGCTTGCTTGCTAGTATCAAGGCTACTTTCTATCTTATCTAGATGTCGGTCTTTGGCTTTGTTTACATCGCTAGATTTAAACTGAAATGTAGTGCTGTTGGCTTTAGTAGTTTCTCTGAGCTCATGAGCTAAAGCTTTAGCCATATAGTTCAGTAGGACTTTCTTATGACCAAAATGATATTCTGGATATTGTTCTGCTAGCTTCAATAAGAGCTTATTGATGAAATTAAGATTAAATTCTCGATTTGATTTTACCTGTAATAAATCGGCCTCTTCTTGAGTTAAGGGATGGAAATCTATTAATTTTTTTCTTTTGAACCAGCCTTTATTCTTTACAGATTCTACTGCTGAATCATTATTAGCTGGTGATGCTATTTGCTTACATCTTGCCTTATCCACCTTATCAAGCACTGCTTGCAATGCCTTATTAATCTGTAATGGACCAACGATAAAATCACTTTTGGCTGTTTTGGTATTTTCACTCTCTTGCTGATTATTAGCCGATCTTGTTGTTGCGAATTTTAACTCTTGTGCAAGCTTTTGTTGTTGTGAATATTGTAGTAATTGTTGATTTTGAACAGTTTCATTTTGTTCATTTTGAAAAATTATAGATTTGCTATATCTAGATTTATTAGATATATTTTTATTATTATCTATATATATGTACTGGTCCAAACTTTTTTGGGGTTGAGGCAAAATTTCTTTGGGTTTCACCCCAAATTTATTTTGAGTTAAGCCCAAATTTTTTTCATTTTCATTGAGAATTTTTTGAGAAAATGGCTGGAAATTTCTAGCCAGCTTAATACAAGGAGTATTGCGGCATTTAATACCATATTTAATAATAGTTGCTTTATAAAACTTAATGAAACCACTCTTTTCTAATTCAATTAGGCACTGTCTGACACGTTCTTGACAAACTCCTAAGTGTTCTTCAAAGAAATGATAGGTTTCCTGAAGTTCGTCGATACTATTGTTATAGTAGATTTGCAAGCGGAAGACTATTAGAGATAGGAGTTGTCTTGAGGTTTTACTTAAAATTTTACCATTACTAGAGGATAGGTTACTCCATTCAGGAGGAATAAAATTACCAACAAAATTGTAGAAAATGATTGAATTTTGATTACCATGATCATGTGTTACACAATCATTAGTAAAATGTGATGAGCATATAGTGTGCATAAGACCTCAACTTAAACATCAGGTTTAGTCAAGGTAGTAAGAGAATTAGAGTACCATTTTTAAAAACGCGATGAGCATATAGTGAGCATATGGAGTAGGGAGGTAAAATTAGTAGATTACAAAAAGCTTGACTGTATGCTGGTGGGCGATAGAGGGGTTGAACCTCTGACCTTTACGATGTCAACGTAATGCTCTAACCAACTGAGCTAATCACCCTTGTAAATGTTAAGTTCTATATTTATTGTATAATATAGTAGATTTCAAGCTTTATTTACATTATTTATAGTATTTTATTATCTATTCTACAAATTTTTTATGACAAACTTAAAATCTAAAGCTTTAGACTTTACTCAAAATTTTGTTATTGCACTTGATGGTCCTGCTGCTTCCGGTAAAGGTACTATTGGGTTTATGCTTGCTGAAAAATTTTCTTTAAAATATGTTCAATCAAGTATTGTTTATAGGCAGCTTGCTTTTAATTGCATTAAAGAAAAAATAGACATTACAGATATCAATAAAGTAATTTCCTTATCTAAAGAAATAAATATTACAGATAAGTTTGACTTAGAGGATGAAAATATAGGAGGCGTTGCTTCACAAATTGCCGTAATAGCTGAGGTAAGAGATAATCTAAATAAGCATTTAGTAAAGTTAATTAATACTACACCTCGAATTCTTATGGAGGGTAGAGATATAGGGACAATAGTTGCACCTAATGCCGATTTTAAAATATTTATAACCGCAAACCCTGAGGTTAGAGCTGAGAGGCGATATAAACAGTTGCAAGCTAAAGGCAAAGCATGTATACTTGACGAGATTTTACAACAGATAATTCTGCGTGATAAAAGAGATAAAGAGCGAGAAGTAGCACCTTTATTACCGGCTTTGGATGCTTTAATTATTGATACTTCCAAGCTTTCACCTTTATCGGTTGTAGAACAAATAATGCAATTTATATTGAAAGAATAAAATAACTTGGTGCTTATAGTTTATTTTATTTATAGGATATTTTTCCAAACTTGCTTATAGATAGAAATGTCATCTAGTTGCTTGACCACATGGAGCATTGCCTGCGTGGAACGAAAAACGTGATCGGTGTCATCCCGTGGCTTGTCCACGGGATCCAGAAAATAATAAAAAATACTAATTTTATTAGTATTTTTAACTGGATCCCGTGAATAAATCACGGGATGACAGGGGAAACTGATCCACCCAGGCAATGCCACCACGGTATGACAGTGATATTTGGAAAATATCTTTTTTATTAACCCTTTAAAAAGATTATCTATTAGTTCAGCACCACTAATATTTACGAGAAAAATATGACAACAAAATTAAAACAAAGATTCGTTCCACAACTTGCAGCAGTTAATCATGAATTTGAAGATGATTTTTCTAAAATGCTTGAAACTGTTGATACGAGTCATATAAAACCTGGAACAGTAGTAAAAGGTCAAGTAGTTGATATTAATGAAGTAGTGGTTGTTGACGTTGGATTAAAAAATGAAGGTAGAATACCTAAATCTGAATTTTTATTATCACCGGCACATAAATTACCTGAGATTGGTGATTTAGTTGATGTTTATATTGAAAAAACTGAAGGACATAGCGGCAAAACCCTAAGCCGTGAGAAAGCGATAAAAGAAGAATTATGGGGTCAGTTAGAACTCATATGTAGCAAAGGTGAGTTTGTTGATGGTACAATTTTTGGTCGTGTAAAAGGTGGTTTCACTGTTGATTTATCCGGTGTTGTAGCGTTTTTACCAGGAAGCCAAGTTGATGTTAGACCAATCAAAGATCCTAGCTCTATAATGAATATTAGACAGCCATTTAAGATCCTAAGCATGGATAAAAAGCTTGGTAATATAGTTGTTTCAAGAAGAGCTATATTAGAGGAATCACGTTCTGAAGCTAGAGACGAGATGCTATCTAAAATCAAAGAAGGAATGATCCTTGAGGGAACAGTAAAGAATATTACAGATTACGGTGCATTCATTGATCTTGGTAGTGTTGACGGCTTATTACACTTAACTGATATTTCTTGGGCTAGAGTTAACCACCCATCAGAAGTGCTAGAATTTAATCAGAAAGTTAAAGTAATGGTTATTAAGTTTAACGAAGAGACAAAAAGAATATCTCTTGGTATGAAACAACTTGATTATAACCCATGGGAAAAAATTAAAGAAGAATTTCCTGTCGGTAAAAAAATGACTGGAAAAGTCACAAATTTTGCTGATTATGGTGTATTTATTGAATTAAAGGATGGTTTAGAAGGGCTTGTTCACTCAAGTGAAATTAGTTGGCTTAAATCTAATCAAAATCCTAGAAAGACTCTTACCATAGGTCAAGAAGTAGAATTTATGGTGTTAGAAGTTGATACAGAAAAACATCGTGTTTCTTTAAGTATTAAGCAATGCCAGCAAAATCCTTTAATAAAATTTGCTGAAACTAATCCTGTTGGAACAGTGATCAAAGCTCCAATTAGAAACATTACTGATTTTGGAATCTTTGTTGCACTTAGCGATAATTTAGACGGTATGATTCATGAGGGTGATATTACTTGGGAAGATAATGGTAATGAGTTACTCAAAACATACAAAAAAGGTGATGAAGTAGAGTGCAAAGTTCTAACAATCAATATTGAAAAAGAACAAATTAGTCTAGGTATCAAGCAATTAACTCCTAATCCATATCAAGGAATTGCTGATGAATATAAAAAAGGAACAGTAGTTAAAGCTGTTGTGACAGCAATCAAAGACGATGGATTGGAAGTATTAGTAAACGATAAAGCAGCAGGATTTATTAAAAAATCTGATTTATCAGATGAAAAAGAAGAACAAAAACCTGAAATGTTTGCAGTAGATCAAGAAATCGAAGCAAAAGTTGCTTCTATCGAAAAGTCAACCAATAAAATTTTATTATCAATAAAAGCCTATAAAATAGCAGAGCGTCAAAAGGCTCTTAAAGAATATGGCTCTAGCGATAATACAACCAATATGGGTGACATACTTGCTAATGCTTTAGAAGATAGTAAGAAGTAGGATTGTTAGTCAACCTCCTCGGTGTCATCCCGTGATTTATGAACTAGAGCCAGTTAAAAATACTCATAAAATTAGTATTTTTTATTATTTTCTGGATCTAGTTCCCAAGCAACTAGATGACACCGAGGGCGTTTTTCGATCCATGCGGGCAACACCTCCACGGGATGACACATATCCTTCCAACGAAAACTTTAAGGAAAAATATCCAATGTCCTACGTACCGATAGTAATTGAACAAACCTCTAGGGGTGAGCGTGCTTATGATATATATTCAAGGTTATTAAAAGAACGTATAATCTTTGTATGTGGTCCTATTGAAGACCATATGGCAAATTTGATTACTGCCCAATTATTGTTCCTTGAGGCAGAAAATCCTGAGAAAGATATATATATGTATATAAATTCTCCTGGCGGGGTTGTAACAGCTGGTCTTGCAATTTATGATACTATGCAATATATCAAGCCTAAAGTAGCTACTCTTTGTATCGGTCAAGCTTGTTCTATGGGGTCCTTTTTACTTTGTGGTGGTGAGAAAGGAATGAGATACAGCCTGCCGCATAGCCGTGTTATGATCCACCAACCATCAGGAGGTTATCGAGGTCAGGCAACAGATATAGAAATTCATGCTCAAGAAACATTGAAAATCAAAAAAATCCTTAATAGTCTATATAGTAAACATACTGGACAAGATGTAAAACATGTTGAAAAAAGCATGGAACGTGATAATTTTATGTCACCTGAAGAAGCAAAAAAATTCGGCATAATCGATAAAATAATTACACACAGAGATATTAAGTTGTTGAAAGATAAGGAACAAGGTCAGTAGCAAATCGTCATTGCGAGGAGCGTAGCGACGAAGCAATCTTAGGATGTTTGACGAGATTGCCGTGTCAATGCTTTGCATCCACGAAGTTGTTGTGTGGATCCTTTTCCTCCTGTCACCCGTGGCGGCATTGCCCGCATAGACTGGTTTTCCAATTGTTATCCCGTGATTTATTCACGGGATCCATATTATTTTTTCTGGATTGCCACGCTCATTTCATTCGCTCGCAATGACATAAACGAGCCATGCAAAAACTCCCGAATCTCCTCGCAATGACAGTATCTTAACACAACACATAAAAAAACTTATAGATTTAGTATTATTATTAGAGTATAAACAATTATCTTTTTATTGGGGTCATAGCTCAGTTGGTAGAGCGTTTGAATGGCATTCAAAAGGTTGGGGGTTCGATTCCCCCTGGCTCCACCAATTCCTACAATGGTTTTCAGCCTTTCTTAAATCTTCTAAAAAAAACATATGTTCCAAAATACTTAATTTTAATATTGAGACAGTATAAAAAAATAATCAGCTCATAAGCTATTTTTTCCATACTTACTTAAAACATAATCAAGCAATGCCAAGCTATCGGCTTCGTTATTATCAACCGGTTTAAATCCTTTCTTTTAACAGCTTCTATTACGTCATATTTAGTAGCGTTACCTTTACCAGTGATATGTTTCTTACTATTAACTAAAAGCCAATAATCCATTTTAATTTCATTTATCTTCAACAGTTGCTGGAGGGCATTTCAAGCATCAACCTTGCGGCAAAAACTTAACCAAGGCGAATACTCAAACGCCGCCGATGCGTTGCTTAGATGGATAAAAGCTAAAGGCGGTATGAAGCTGCAAGGCTTGGTTAGACGCCGAACATTAGAGCGGTCATTGTTTTTGAGCGAAATAGCTACAGCAGCGGTTATTATTAGCTCTGCCTAAAATACTCTCTATATTTACATCTTAGTAAAAATTTCTTAGATATTCTGTTATAATTGTAAGTGGTAATTGTTACTAGTTATTAAATCTTTTATCATTTCCCTTTATCCTATACTAATCCTTGTGTTTCCTAGATTATCTCTAAGTTATTAATTTATATCCTTAGTTAAATTTCTATTGCATTCTTAAATCTTCTTATCTAGATTCTTCCCATAGCTCATTTTTAACAAAATATTAAAAATTATAGAATTTAATTAAGGAGTAAATTTATGAAAGAATTAATAGAGTTTTTAGAAAGCAGAGGATTATACAACGATGATTTTAAGAAAGATAATACATTGCTTAATCTTGGATATAAAAAAATAGACGATAGTGGAGTAAAAGAATTAGCTGAAGTGCTAAAACATAATTTTACTGTTACAGAACTTTATCTTGATTATAATGGCATAAGCGATAATGAAGTAAAGGAATTAGCTGAAATGCTTAAAGTTAATTCTACTCTTACTACACTTTATCTTTCTAAAAATAATATAAGCAATTTAGGTGCTATGGAATTATTAGAAGTGCTAAAATTTAATTCTACTGTTTCTATTAATGTTGATCAAAATAATATAGGCAAATCCGAAAAGAATCTTATTGATAGTTACTCTCAAAGAAATAAAAATTTAGCCGAGAGAAAAGCATTAAATACAAAATTTCTAGAAAATGATCAACTGCAAAAATTATCTGATGAATTAAGTAATAAGATAATCAATAATATTACAATAAATACTAAAGATAAAACTATAATTTTAGATACTATACAAGACATATTACAAAAAGCTAAATTTTTCACAAGCAAAATTTATATAAAACAAATAGAGAGTAGTTTTCAAGAACTTTTAGACAGTAAGCCCACAAAAGCAAAGGTTATGAAAATGGAAGAAGATATTGATAACTTAATAGAGCAACAAACAATTACAATATTTAACGAGTCAATAAATAAGTTGAACTATAAAATAGCTAATGATACTACGATAAATATTAAAGATAAAGCTATAATAGAAGATACTATGGTTAATATAACAGACAAGGCTAAGAAATTTAATAATATAATTGAACTAGAAAAAATAATTACGTTCATGCAAAAACTTTTTGTTGGGCAGCCTAAAAAAATTGGCTTTATAATGGCAGAAGAACTCATTGATAATTGCTTAATAGAACAGCAAAATGATGATATTAGCTTGGCAGGTAGTGACGCTACTTTTGGGTAAATCAAAAAAACATAAGGGTAATTAATCCTTACCCTTTAAATTTCCATGCTGCTTGTGAATTTTGTTGCATAAAAAAGTTGTTATTTATACACTGTCAGGTAGTGGTATTGGTTAGCAAATCGTACTACTTACCTCCATCATTCAAATCATTCGCAATTAATCACAAATATACTAAATATTAAATTCATTATACATATTTGTATATTTTCCTATAATATCTTTAGCTAATTCAGCTATATTAGCATTAATTTACTATCCGATGGTAGAAAACTAAATATAATAATCATCTGAAAGTCAAAAAATCATGCATAAATTCTTATTAACTTTTAAATTAATGCGGGCAGATAAGCCGGTAGCTTACTTACTGGTCTTCTTCCCTGCCTTATTTGGTTTACTGCTTGCAAATCCGTCTAGAGCAGATTTAATATATTTGTTGCCTCTATTTATCCTAGGCAGCATCACAACAAGAAGTAGCGGATGTATTATCAATGATATATTTGACCAAAAATTCGATAAGCATGTTGCACGAACTAAAAACCGCCCTCTAGCTAGCGGTGCTTTGTCTATAAAATATGCTATCGGCATGCTCTTTATTCTTAGCATACTCTCGCTTTTTATTTTGCTAACCTTGAGTAGGACAGCCATATATATAGGTTTTTTCACAGTAATGATGATTAGTATATATCCGCTAATGAAGCGTGTTACTTACCTCCCACAAGTTTTTTTAGGTTTTACATTTAATTTAGGAACGCTAATAGCCTATGCAACAGTTCAGAATAAGCTGGATATAGCAGCAATTACTATGTATTTAGCCTGCTGTTTATGGACGATAGGGTATGATACGATATATGGATTTATGGATATAAAGGACGATAAGAAAATAGGAGTGAAATCCTTAAGTATTTGTTTAGAAAATAAAGCATATAAATTTTGGCTTTATATATTTTACGTTGGATTTATTTTATTATTTATTTCAGCTGCCGGCTATAATCTAGACTATCTACCTATCCTCGGTGCTTCAACCTTATTAATATTACAAATAGCAACTTTAGAAATTCACAATCCGGCTAATTGCATGACGAGATTTAAAGCAAATCATTATGCCGGATTACTATTAAGTTTAAGTTTCTGTTAAATATATTGCTAATTTGTATATGAACCATACAGCACATTCCATATCTAAAGTGTTTTAAATTATTAAATAAACATGATGGTTGAAAAAGTAATTTTTAATGTCTATTTTTACAAAAACTAGATAATTTGCTTTTCGATTTTTAACCTATATAATCTATGGCAGAAAAATAAATAAGATAAAAATATGACTGATCAATTAAAACAGAATCAAATAAATAATGCTGCATGGGCGGCTTGCGATACTTTTCGCAGGGTAGTAGATGCGGCAAATTATAAAGATTACATATTAGTGATGCTATTTTTTAAATATATTTCAGATGTTTGGAAAGCTCATAAAAAAGAATGTGAAGAGAGAGATAAAGATGAGCCTTCAAGAATTCAATCGCAATTAGAACGTGAAGATTTTGTAATACCGAAAGGGGCAAATTTTTATGATATTTTTGTACAAAGAGAAAAGTCGGATAGCATAGGTGAACTTATAAATAAGGCTTTAAATGAAATAGAACAAAAGAATCTTGCAAAGCTGAAAGGAGTATTTCGAAATGTTGATTTTAACTCAGAATTTAACTTAGGTAAAACAAAAGAGCGAAATCGTCGCTTAAAAATGTTATTAGAAGATTTTGGTAAGCTGGAATTAGATTTAAGTCCTGATAGAGTTAATGAAGATATTATAGGCGAATGTTATATTTACCTAATATCACGCTTTGCTTCAGATGCAGGTAAAAAAGCCGGTGAATTTTATACTCCTACTGCTGTATCAACTTTACTTGCAAAGCTTGCCGCTCCGAAATCCGGTGATATAATTTGCGATCCTGCTTGTGGGTCCGGTTCACTTTTACTTCGAGCGGCTAAAGAGGTAGGCGACAATAATTACGCACTTTACGGTCAAGAAATGAATAATGCCACATGGGCATTAGCACAGATGAATATGTTTTTGCATTCGGAAGGGGGAGCTCACATTTATTGGGGTGATACGCTAAATCATCCAGAAATACTTGAAAACGATAAGTTAATGAAGTTTGATATAGTTATTGCTAACCCGCCTTTTAGTTTAGAAAAATGGGGACATGAGAATGCGGCTAACGATAACCATAAACGTTTTTGGCGTGGTATTCCTCCTAAAACTAAAGGCGATTATGCTTTTATTTCGCATATGATTGAAGTTACTAAGCCACTTAGCGGACGTGCTGCTATAGTAGTACCGCACGGTGTATTATTTCGTGGAGGAACAGAAGGGTTAATTCGTCAAAGTTTAATCGAAGATAATTTATTAGACGCAGTAATTGGTCTACCAGCTAATCTTTTTACTTCAACTGGTATTCCCGTTGCTATTTTGGTATTTGATCGATCAAGAGAAACAGGAGGACAAAATAATCAACGAAAAGATGTGCTATTTATTGATGCCAGTAGCTCTTTCAAAGCAGGTAAAGGGCAGAACTTTTTAGAAGAAGAACATATTAATAAAATCGTTGATACTTATAAAAACAGGAAAGCCATTGAAAAATATTCTCATCTAGCAAATATCCATGAAATTCGTGAAAATAAACATAATTTAAATATCCCACGTTATGTTGATACTTATGAAGAAGAGGAAGAAATTGACGTTGCAGAACTACAAAAAGAAATCCAGCAACTTGAAAAAGAGCTAGTAGAAATACGATCACAAATGGATGTTCATTTGAAAGAGCTTGGGGTTTAATTTAAATGTTAGATATAAAAAAATGGTCTCTAGTAAATCTTGCAGAAGTTACTGATATTATAGTAAGCAATGTAGATAAAAAAACGATAATTAATGAAAAATCAGTTAAACTCTGTAATTATATGGATGTTTTTAAAAATCGCTATATAACCAACAGTCTTAATTTCATGAAAGCTACAGCTTCCGAGCATGAGATTCACACATATGCACTTAGAAAAGGTGATGTAATATTTACTAAAGATTCTGAAACTGCAAAGGATATTGCAGTTTGTTCTTTTATTGAAGAAGATATTAAGGATTTGATATGTGGTTATCACTTAGTTATTGCACGCCCAAAATCTTAAAAAATTTATGGTACATATCTTGCTGAAGCAATTAACTCTCCATTTGTACACAAGCAGTTTATACGTATAGCTAACGGTATTACTCGGTTTGGTTTAGTAAAAGAGGGTATAAATAATATAAAATTGCCTTTGCCTCCTCTTCCTGAACAACAAAAAATAGCTAATATTTTACGTGTGTGGGATAAAGCAATAGAGAAAGTTAGTACTTTAATAAGCTTAAATGAAAAATTTTTTAATAATTTAGCTAAAAAATTATTAAAAAATTGTTTAAACCCACAATATCTTGCTTGGTGTCCTGTAACACTTGGCGAAATTTTTACTGAACGTCGAGAAACCACCTTGAACAAGATGGAATTATTATCTATTACCGGGTCTGAAGGTATTGTAAAAAAAGATTCTTTAAAAAAACGTGATACCTCAAATAAAGATAAATCAAAATATCTTCTTATTTATCCCGGGGATCTTGGATATAATACGATGAGAATGTGGCAAGGCGTTTGTGGTATTTCTTCATTATCCGGTATTGTAAGCCCTGCATATACAATTTGTATACCAAATAGTTCGGCAATTAACACTCAATTTATTTATTTTTTATTTAAACTACCAAAAATGATAAATGAGTTCTATCGTTACTCTCAAGGATTAGTAGATGATACACTCGGTTTAAAATTTTCTTATTTTGCAGAAATTAAAATAAATATTCCTACAATAGAATACCAAAACCAAACTGCAAATATTTTACTAAATTATAAAAATCAAATCTCAAAATATAAAAATTATAAAAAAGCATTACAATCTCAAAAACAAGGTTTAATACAAAAACTACTTACCGGCGAGTGGCGTGTAAAAATAGACGAGTAAAAATTTGATAGCAAATTTACTAGGTAAATTATATTTAAAGTTAACTTACTTAGAAATTATCAAGAAATTTAGAAATAATTAAAATTATGTTCTCCAATATCGATGAAAAATCCCTTCCTCATATACCTGCTGTGAAAGCATTAATGGCATTTGGTTATGAACTGCTTAATCAAGAAGAACTGAAAAAAAAAGCGAGTTAATCCTCACAATATATTGTTGGAGGATATATTAATCAAAAAAATTAAAGAACTTAATAAGAATAAAATCGATTTAGATGATAAAGATGCAAAAAAGGCTGTGTATCAGCTTATGGACATTAAAAATTCCGGTTTAGTAAAAACCAATGAAGAGGTATATGATTTACTAACTTTAGGAGCAAATATTAAGAAAGATTTTAAAAGCTATAACTTAAAATATATCGATTGGCAAGAACCTGAAAATAATACTTACCATGTTGCTTTTGAAGTACCGGTAAAAAACAAAATGAATATCGAACGTGAATGCGATATTGTATTATTTGTTAATGGTATACCTTTTGTAGTAATTGAAAATAAATCACCCTCCGAGTCATTAGATGAGGCTATATTTCAACATATACGTAATCAAAGATCGGATGAAATACCGCTCAAAAAATTATTGGAGCATTTGGAGAGAAGAAGAAAAGCAAAATATCGATATTATACGTAATTTAATTAATATTCCTTTGCCTAAAAAAGAAAAAAAAACTCTTTATACAGGTGATTTTGCCTCTTATAAAGATCATTTTAATCAACAAGAATTAGCCGGCACTATAGAACCTACCGAACAAGATAAAATACTTTATGCGTTATGTCGTCCGGAAAGATTACTTGACTTAATCGCTAATTTTTGTGTTTTTGATAATGCAGTAAGAAAAATAGCCCGTCATCATCAATTTTTTGCTACACATGCAGCTGCAAAAAGAATACAACAACATGATGAGTATCATATTAGAAAAGGGGGGGTAATATGGCATACCCAAGGTACGGGCAAATCTTTAACAATGATATTGATTGCTAAATTTTTACTTAAATCAAATGATACCGAAAATCTGCGTATCATAATTATAACCGATAGAACAGAACTTGATGAACAAATTAAAAATGCTTTTAAAAATTGTGGATTTGAACCTAAAAATGCAATTTCATCAGAACATTTAATTAAATTAATTAAATGTAATGCATCTGTTATAACTTCATTAATTCATAAATTTAATACGGCTTTCAAAAAAGAATTTCAAGATTTAAACAATAATATTCTTGTTTTTGTCGATGAATGTCATCGTACTCAACATGGCGATTTAGCTAATAAAATGCGAGCTATCTTGCCTAATGCTTGTTATATAGGATTTACTGGTACACCACTTTTTAAAGAATATAAAAATACCATGGAAAAGTTTGGCGGATCAATTCATAATTATACTTTAAAAGATAACATAATTGTAAAGTTATTTTATGAAGGACGTATTATTCAACAACATCTTAATGATGAAATATCCATTAATAAAAATTTTGATACAATCACTAATGACCTAGATGAAAAACAAAAAACAGCTTTAAAAAGGAGATTTAGTCACCCAACAACTCTTTCTAACACAGAAAAAACAATTTATGCTAAAGCAGCCGATATTTCAACACACTACTCAAAAACCTTTAAAGGCACAGGTTTAAAAGGTATGTTAATAGCTCCTTCTAGAGCTATTGCTATTCGCTTTAAAAAAATTTTAGACCAAATAGGTCAAGTAAATTCCGAAGTCGTTATATCTTCTTTTGATGAACGAAAAGGTAATACGGATATTAGAAGCAAAAATGAAATACAGGAATTTTTAACTACTCAAAAAGGTTTAAAATCAAACCATCATAAAATTACTAAAGAATTTAATAGTGACGATGGTCCTGAAATTTTAATTGTGGTTTCAAAATTATTAACTGGTTTTGATGCACCACGTAATACTGTAGTTTATATATGTAAGAAATTAAAAGAACATACTCTTTTACAAGCAATTTCTCGTATAAATCGTCTATTTGAGAAAAACGAAAAAACTAAAGAATATGGTTATATAATTGATTATGAGGGGTTAAGAGTTGCATTAAACAATGCATATAAAACTTATGAAAATCATAATATACAAAATTTTAATATTCGTAATTTGGAAAAATTAAATAAAGAAGATTTAGAAGATACTATATTTTTTGTAGACGATAAAATACAAGAACTTTTCCCATCACTGCAAGAAATTAAAGATATTTTTACAAATGTACCTAATAGTTTAGATCCCGAACAAATTGAGCAGCATTTAGCCGATGAAAATATACGAAGTAATTTTTATTTCTTATTAGACAAATTTAAAAATCTAATGTCTATAGCTTCTAACTCCAATAAATTATGTCAAGTTTTTTCAATAGAGCAATTAGCCGAACTACAAAATGGATTAAAAAACTTTGATAAACTTAAGAAAATAGTAGAAAAGCGTTATAATGAAAAAACAGATAAAAAAATATATACTGATCAAATCGCAAAATTACTTGATGAACATATTATTGCCGGTGATATTATTAAGACCGACATGGTTAACATTTTTGACAATCAAATATTAGAGCATTTTATTACAAGAGTAGACATTACAGATGTAGACAAGGCTAATCAAATTAATGCTCAACTACAAGATGTCATTAATGATTATATCAGTGCTGATCCCGCACTTTCTCGAAAATTTTCAGAGCTTATAAATAGCACAATAACACAGCATCATTATAAACGTTTATCGGATAGCGATTTTTTAAATAAATCTATAAACATAATAAATGAATTTAAAAAAGATGTACCAACTGAATTAAACAATAATAAAACAATAATAGCTTTTTATAGAAAATTACTTAACTTTTTACAGAATCAAACAGGTCAAGATCAGCGTGAAAATACTATTAAAATTGCTCTTGATATGTATGAAATTATCAAAAATAAAAAGGTTATTCACTGGACAATAAATTCTAAAGTCATAAATGAAATGAAAAAGTCACTTAATAATTATTTTTTTGATGTAGTTAAAAACGAAATGCGTATTGATTTTAATACTAAAAATTTAAGTAATCTTACAGATAGTTTAATTGATCTTGCTATAGAGCATGAAAGCTAAATAATTATGCTCCTGATTCTTGCAGGTAGTTTTAATGATTTCTCTTTCATAAAGTTTAGAAATTGGCTAACTGAATCTACTATATCGTCATTTTTGATATGCGGAAAGTTTAGTAATTCCTTTAAGGCTATGGTTGATTGTCTAGGCATTAGCACTATACCAGCTTGAAATAACGGCACCACCGAAGCAAATCTTGTAATTTTATCAAGCTTCGGTTTAATACCGACCACTCTAATATTATCCCCTAAAAATCCTAAATCTTGAATTAGTTGCTGACCGCTTGCTTTATCTTCTATCAATATAAACCTTGGTTTATATTGATTGGCTAATTTTTCTATTAAATTCTTCAGCTCAGGATAATTAATTTTTTTCCGAACCAATGAAATAAGGTAATATTTCTGCCCTAAAATACCCCATATAGTGCAGACACTATAGTCGGAATCTTCAGAAATCTTAATCGCCGTATCCCAGCTTTGGACTAAATAATCAAACTTCTCAGGTAAATTTTCATAAAAGCTAATATCTTCCATATTAAGCAGTGATGAGCCTTGTGGTATAGGCTCTTGTAAATATTGAGCATGATAATTATAGCTACCTATTTCATGCTCTAATTTTGCTAAGCAATCAGCCGGCTCTTTATAATTCTCCAATACTTCACCTTTAACATAAGAATTAGCTGTGAGTTTAAAAGAATAATCACAATCAGCAATAGCTGGAATTTTTAAGTGATGCCACCCATTGCTACTATTAAGCAAATATCCAGCTAAATCATCACTATGTAGACGCTGCATAACCAAAACTATTGCACCACGATTACGATTATTGAGCCTACTGACAAAGGTTTGTTCAAACCAATCTATCACTTTTTGACGTATTTTATAGGAATGTATTTGCGTAGGGTTATGCGGATCATCGATAATTAAGATGTCCCCACCCTCCCCTGTAGCCGAACCACCTACTGATGTTGCAAAGCGAAAGCCGTTAGCGGTTGTAAGGAACTTGCTTTTCTGATTATGAGTTTTGCTAAGTATAGTATTCGGGAAAAGTTCCTTATACCAATCGGAATTTAAAATAAACCGACAATCAAGCGAATGTTTAACACTAAGCATTTGAGAATAGCTAGCCGACATTATACGCTTGGCTGGGTCAAGCCCTAATAAAAAAGCAGTCCAAGCAACACTAACGCAGATAGATTTCAAGCTCCTAGGCGGTATGTTAATTATTAAACGATTAATATCACCATTCTGCACAGCCCTTAAATAATCGCTAATTATGTTAATATGTTTACTGGGATAATACTTAGCACCTGGATTAATAGTATTAAATACCTTAATTATAAAACTAGGAAAATCCTAACGCAAAACCGAATTTAATAATTCTTTTGAATAGATCATGTTAACTACAAAATGTCGTCCCGCAGCTTGACTGCGGGATCTTAGGATACAACTGGTGATGCAAGATCCCGTGGTCAAGCCACGGGATGACACATTGTTACAAATTACCACAAAACCTAGTTGCCATTAATCTCTCATAGTATATAATTTAAAAAACTATAATTAATTTACTTATGCAGCATTTAAAGATCATTTTAGCATTTATTATATTTACCTGCTCACCTATTATATTTGCAGAAGAGTTAGATTCTATTACAACTACTGAAGATATTGAGAATGATATATTTAACCTTATTAATAATGATCCGCCGGTTTTAAATTCTAATCAAGCCATTAGTGATAGTACAGAATTCAAAAATTGTGATAATTGTGAGATTACTGCCTTAAATAAAACTACTGCTAAATCTGAAAAACTCACGTTTAAAGTTGGTGAAGAACAATATTTCGGTAATATAAAAATCAAAATACATAAATGTGTTAAAAATCTTGATCCGTATAACGAAGATAATTATATATTGATGACTATAACTGAATATATAATTGACGAAGACCCTAAATTACTTTTTCAAGGGTGGATGACCTCCGGCAGTATTTCACTTTCTACCTTCGAACATCCTATTTATGAAATTTTTGCTAAAGAATGTTTTTAAGTTAACATGATAAACTATTTTTTTATATTCTTAGTCCCTAGCCTTGGCATGGTTGCCGGCTTATCAGTCGCAGCTACTGTTACGGTGTTTTTACTCATATCATTACTACAAAATATTGCCGCATGGATACCTAATCGTCATTGCGAGGAGCAAAGCGACGTGGCAATCTCATTAAACATCCTGAGATTGCTTCGTCAATTATTTTGTAATTTCCTCGCAATGACGATAAAAACAGAACTACTATTCGCTGGTTGGTGCTTAATATCTTGTTTATTTGCAATCAAACCTATCAATAGCTTAATTAATTTTGTTCAAGTTTTTACAATCTTATTTCTTGGCTTTGTTGTTAGTAATTTCAAGCCATTTCAAAATCGTCCTAAACTTAAAAAAGCTTTAATATTTGGCACTCTTACAGGAATTTTACTATTCTTTGTCGAATATTTTTCTTATGGCTTTTTAACTAGAATATTTAAAGCAAATTTTAATCTTTATATGCTAGATCGTGGTTGTGCTTTACTTTCAATTACTGCGTGGGTAGTAATAGCTATTTTAATTTATGATAAAAAATATTGCCCTGCTCTAATATTATACATCTTAGTGCTTTATTTATTAAGCATTTCTGATAGTTTAGCAAGTTTCTTAGGCTTTAGTTTAGGCGGAATAGTGTTTATTTTAGCAAGGTTCATAAAACCGATATTTTCTAAATTGATAATATTCGGTTTAATAACCGGCTCGTTATTATTTCCGATCATAGCCGGACAAATTAATCCTAAGGGGTTATCAGATAAATATTTGACTACCCATCCATCAGCGGCTCATCGTTTATTTATTTGGCATTTCGTTGCAAATAAAATTGCTGAAAAACCGCTTATGATTAATGGCTTTAATTCTTCTAAATATACCCAAGTTAAAGACAGTGAAATGATTGATTATAAAGGTGAAAAATGGCATCCACTACCGCTTCATCCACATAATAACATATTACAAATTACCTTAGAACTAGGATTAATAGGATTAGCTTTATTCTTAAGCTTGGTTTACAAATATCTCAAACAAATTGGTAATATAGGAAATGATAATTTCAGGGCAAGCTCTTATGCATGTTTTATAAATTATTATATTATTGGCATGATTTCATATAATGTTTGGCAAATATGGTGGATAGCAAGCAGCATTTGGGTACTTATTTTGATGAAGTTATTAGTCAAACCCGATATTGTCATTGATAAATAATGTTATTTGGGATAGATTGATATAATCTACGTCATTGCGAGGAGATGCATAGCAGAGGGCGGAGGCAATCTCATAAAACACTCTGAGATTGCTTCGTCAAAACTTGTAGTTTTTCCTCGCAATGACGATAAAACAATAAAAAATATATGCTACAGAATTCAGAACTCTTACAAGAATATTTACCGATTGCTATATTTTTTGGTATTGCGACATTAGTATCTAGTTTAATAATGATTCTACCGAATCTATTAGCCACCAAAAAATATAATAAAGATAAATTAGAGCCTTACGAATGTGGATTTGAGCCTTTTGACGATGCTAGATCAAAGTTTGACATACGATTTTATTTAGTTGCTATTTTATTTATTATCTTTGACCTTGAAATCACATTTTTAGTTCCTTGGGCTATTAGCCTTGGAACAATAGGCAAAATAGGCTTTTTCTCGATGATGTTCTTCTTATTCGTACTTACTATAGGATTTGTATATGAATGGAAGAAAGGAGCTTTAGATTGGGAGTAAGAAATACGGGATGTCATCCTGCGGCGGTGTTGTTACGTGGATCATTTCCCCTTGTCACCCCGTGACTTGTTCACGGGGTCCAGTAAAAATACTAATAATATTAGTATTTTTTATTGTTTTCTGGATCCCGTGGTCAAGCCACGGGATGACATATAATTTAACTTTATGTAAGAACAAAAATGCATAATAATTTTTATCAAGAAGATGAATTGCTAAATAATGAGCTTTCAAATAGAGGGGTCTTATTAACCAAAGTCGATGATGTCATTGGCTGGGCAAGAAGCAATTCATTATGGCCTATGACTTTTGGGCTTGCTTGTTGTGCGGTTGAGATGATGCAGGCAGCGGCAAGTAGGTATGATATGGATCGCTTTGGCATGCTGTTTAGACCAAGCCCAAGACAATCCGATCTTATGATAGTTGCAGGGACACTTACCAACAAAATGGCACCGGCATTACGCAAAGTATACGACCAGATGGCTGAACCTAAATGGGTGCTTTCAATGGGTAGCTGTGCTAATGGCGGGGGATATTATCACTTCTCTTATTCAGTAGTACGAGGTTGTGACCGCATCGTACCGGTTGACGTATATGTCCCTGGCTGCCCCCCTACAGCGGAAGCTTTAATTTATGGGCTTATGCAATTACAAAAGAAAATCAAACGCACTACAGGTTTTAAATATGACGCTAGAAAAAATCATTGAGAAGCTTGCCGCTAAATCAAGTATATTGATAAGCCCCATCACGGTTAAGGAGAACCTAGCGTATAAAGTTGAGCCGAATTTTTTACTACCTTTCTTAAAAGCTTTAAAAGAATCAGAAGAGCTACGTTTTACTGTACTAACCGACTTATTCGGTAGCGATTTTCCTGAAAAAGCTAAACGGTTTGAAGTAGTATACAATTTACTAAGCTTAAAATTAAATAAGCGTCTTATCATTAAAACTTACGTATCCGAACATGAAAGCATACCATCAGCAATGAGTATATTTAACGCCACTTGTTGGTATGAGCGTGAAGTTTATGATATGTTCGGCATAAATTTTGATGGTAATGATGATAAAAGGCGAATACTCACCGATTATGAGTTTGAGGGGCATCCTTTACGTAAAGACTTTCCATTAACCGGCTATACGCAAGTTAAATATGATGAGCAGACGAAAAAAGTAGCATACGAACCGGTCAATTTAGATATAGAATATCGGGAGTTTGATTTTAGTTCACCTTGGCACAGCCCTACTTATACATTACCAGGGGATGAGAAGGCTAAATGATTAGAGCTTTTACTATTAAAGAAATGATTCCGTATATCGTAAAAGGTCGACGAAATAACTTAACTTTAGATAAAAATTTTTCATTAAAAATAGATACAGAATTTTTTAAAGCGTTTGTTGAAAAAGAAGTACCTTATATACATCTACGTACTATTAATGACCTTTCAAAACATATGGTAATTGATCCGGCAAATAAATCATTTATACGTTACAGCGAAGATATTGAGTCTAATTATAGGTGGCAAATAAATTATAATAAATTTTCTTTTTCATACCAACTTGTTTTAGCAAATAAACAAACTCAAGACTTATATAATACTTTTGCTTATTTTAATCCTTTTCAATTTGATTGTATAATAAACGATAATTTTGAAGTATTACCCTTAGGTTCTATTAATATAGAAGAAATATAAAATAGTGTCATTGCGAGGAGGGACATAGTCCCGACGCGGCAATCTAGGAAAAATTATGAAACAACTGGCTGTATATATTATTACTAACAAAGCATGAACGTAAATTGGAAAAATTTATATGATGAAATTATTTAACTGGATTGCCACGTCGCCTGTGGCTCCTCGCAATGACAAATAATATGACTAATAACACCAAAAGTATAACGTTAAATCTTGGTCCGCAACATCCGGCAACGCACGGCGTTTTAAGGCTAATTCTTGAAATGGATGGGGAAGTAGTAAATAATGCTGATCCTCACATTGGATTACTTCATCGTGGTACGGAAAAGCTGATTGAGCATAAAACATATTTGCAGGCTATTCCTTACTTTGATCGCCTTGATTATGTTTCGCCAATGTGCCAAGAACATGCTTTTGCTTTAGCTGCTGAGTCGCTATTAGAGTGCGAAATACCACGAAGAGCCCAGTTTATAAGGGTGCTATTTTCAGAACTAACGAGAATCCTGAATCACACCTTGAATATAGGCAGCCAAGCTTTAGATGTCGGAGCAACCACCCCTTTATTATGGCTATTTGAAGAGCGTGAGAAAATCATGGAGTTTTACGAACGTGTTTCCGGCTCTCGAATGCACTCAAACTATTTCAGACCAGGCGGTGTTGCTGAGGATTTACCAGATGGCTTACTTGAGGATATTGATAAATTCATCCAACAATTTCCACCTAAACTTCAAGATATCGAAAATCTGCTAAATGAAAATAGATTATGGAAGCAGCGTTTAGTAGATATTGGTGTTGTTTCCCAAAAAGAGGCAATGGACTGGGGGTTTTCAGGTCCGATGCTCAGAGGTTCAGGCATAGCTTGGGATTTGCGTAAGTCAAACCCTTATGACGTTTATGCAGAAATGGATTTTGAAGTACCGATCGGCAAAAATGGCGATTGTTATGACAGGTATTTAGTACGTATGCTTGAAATGTATGAATCTGTTAAGATAATCAAACAATGTATAGAAAAAATGCCGCAAGGTCCGGTTAAAACCGATGATCCAAAACTAACACCACCAACAAGGGCTAAAATGAAAGAATCCATGGAAGCGATGATTCATCACTTTAAGCTTTATACCGAGGGGTATGATGTTCCAGCTGGTGAAATTTACAAAGCAGTAGAAGCTCCTAAAGGTGAGTTTGGCGTGTATTTATACTCTACTGGTGGTAATAGACCTTATAGATGCCGAATTAAAGCCCCAGGGTTTGCTCACTTGCAAGGACTTGATTTTATGTCCAAAGGTCATTTAATGGCAGATGTTATTACTATTATAGCAACGCTTGATATAGTATTTGGTGAGATTGATAGGTAGACTAATGTCTTATGTCATTCCTACATTTTTTATGTCATTCCTGCGAAAGCAGGAATCCAGTAAAATATAACAAAAAAATAAAATGTACTGGGTATATATATTATGCTCTAATAGGAATGGTACTTTATATATTGGAGTTACCAATAATATAATACGTCGTTCTTATGAGCATAAACAAAAAATAATCAAAGGTTTTACAGCAAAATATAATATTATAAAGCTTGTTTATACTGAAGAATTTGCTGATATTAAAGAAGCTATTATTAGAGAAAAAGCATTAAAAAAGTGGAAACGTAGCTGGAAAATAGAATTGATAGAAAAAGTTAATCCTAAATGGAAAGATTTAATTGAATAAATATTCTTACTTTCTGATTTCAAGCTTTTGCATGGCTTTTATGTCATTCCTGCGAAAGCAGGAATCCAGCATAAAGCAAAATTATTAGAGCTTTTAATCTTAAAATTCAGAATATTTACACCTTTTAATTACTGGATTCCTGCTTTCGCAGGAATGACATAGAACATATGAATACAAAAATTACAAATTTTAGTTTTGATAAGAAAAATTTAAGTCTAGCGGAGGATATCATAAAAAAATATCCACCAGAGGGCAAAAGAAGTGCCATATTACCACTTCTTGATTTAGCTCAACGTCAAAATGGTGGTTGGTTGCCTGTTCCTGCTATTGAGTATGTGGCGAATATGCTAGAAATGCCGTATATGCGAGCTTATGAGGTGGCAACTTTTTACACTATGTTTAACCTCAAGCCTGTTGGTAAGAATCATATCCAAGTGTGCACTACTACCCCTTGTTGGCTACGTGGTAGCGATGATATAATGAAAACTTGCAAAGAAAAACTTGGTATAAAAGATGAAGAAGTTACAAAAGATCAAAAATTTAGCTTAATAGAAATCGAATGTTTAGGAGCATGCGTTAACGCTCCCGTAGTGCAAATTAATGACGATTATTATGAAGATTTGACGCCGGAAAAGATGGAAGCAATTATAGATAAGCTGCGAAATGACTAGAATATTATTATTACTTCTTACTTTCTATCGATATTTTATTTCCCCATTACTTGGTGGTAACAATTGCCGATTTTATCCTACCTGCTCCAAATATGCTAAAGAGGCACTAAACACACATGGAGGTATCAAAGGATTATGGCTTATTTTTAAAAGAATAATCAAATGCCAGCCACTTTGTGATGGCGGATATGATCCTGTTCCACTTACTAAATAAAAATGAATAATAAATTAATCCCTTTATCTCGAGAATTCTTTGCAAGAGATACTAATATAGTAAGTCAGGAGCTGCTGGGTAAAGTTTTATATTTTCAAGGCAAAACAGCTATTATTACTGAAACTGAAAGCTATATTGGACAAGACGATCCAGCTTGTCATGCTGCAAGAGGTCGTACAAAAAGAACTGATATAATGTTTGGTCCGGCTGGTTTTAGCTATGTTTATCTGATTTACGGCATGTATTATTGTCTAAACTTTGTAACCGAAACTGATGGCTTTCCTGCTGCTACCTTAATTCGAGGAGCATATATTATTTCTACTAAGGATTTATATACCGCAGATACTTCAAAAGTTGGAAGTCAAATAAGTGGTGAGACGGCTAGGCGTATATTAATACGTGAGCACAGGCGAATCCCGAAATTTGACGTACCAAATCTTGAAGTATCAAAGGTAGATGGACCAGGCAAGCTGTGTAAATATTTAGGAATTAACATCTCTCATAATAAAATTGACCTAATCAATAACAACGAATTTTTTGTTAGCGACATCAATTTAAAACTTCCCTATTCTACCACTACACGCATCGGCATAACTAAAGGCATAGATAAACTATGGCGTTATGTTGTCACCAATCCTATTGATTTAACAAAAATATCATTTTAGCTAAAAGCAGAAATTCGGAAGAAAATTATTGGAGCGGGTGAAGGGATTCGAACCCTCGACTTCGACCTTGGCAAGGTAGCACTCTACCCCTGAGCTACACCCGCTTAAATATGGAATAGTTAGCTGTGGGCATTTTAATATTTGAATTTAAGGGGATAAAATTCATTATTAATATTAAAACGCCCTTGTGCTTTTTATTTAAGCGACTTTGAATATAAGAAATAATAGAATAAATTGCAATAGTTAAATTAGAAAATTATTAATATATCGCATTTATTTTTAAAACGATTTCTTCCATAAATAGCCCCCCTTTGCATTAGCTGATAAAATTACTACTTTTCATTTATCCTTCTGAATCACCGATAATAGGTGTTATATCCTCCATACTATTTCCCCTAAAAGATACATAAGACTCAGAAACGTCTCCATTAGCTTTATCTTCACTTAAATTTTCTCCTATTAAAAGAGAGCCGTCTGTTGTACTAAAGGGACAAAAGTATTGGCTATTATTTCTACCTAATTCTATTTCTGATTCATGCGATATATACTTATTATCTGCATAACTTTTATACCACTTATAACCGGCATAACCAATTGCACTTATAACTCCTAAAACTGCCGATCCACCTGCAATGTACACACCTAGTGAATAACCATCATTATTGTTTTCCTGATCCTCTTGCTGCTCTGTGGTTGAATTTAACAATGTAGTTACTGTAGTATTTACTATTTCAGATACAGTACTATTTGTTGCTTGAGTTATATCATTCAATATTTTAAATACCCTACAATCCCCAAGTTGGAAAAATTGTTGAATAAATTGTTCATCATTATTTGGGTATATTAGTTCCTGTGTATCGTTTTTATTGTTTATAAAATTCAAAATATCTTCTCTAGTATAATTTTTAACCTCCTCAAAAGTGCGTTGTTGAAAAATATTTAGTGCTTTATGTAGATTTTGTATACATACTTGAGATTTTTTATTATCATACAAATAAAATGTACCGTTTAACTCATGTTGCGTATAGTTATGAGCTGCTTCATTATTTTGTAATGCAGTTACGACATTATCTTTTATTTCAAAAATTCCCTTAAACTCTTTCCCTACATATTGTATGCCCAATTGGCATGTATTACCTAATGATTCAAAAAATTTTCGAGCTTGTGTAACACATAATTTAGGAGTAATATAACTATCATTAGATATAACATATTTTTCACTTCCTAGAAAAAAATTGGTAAAATTATCGAACATATTAGGATTTTCTTTAACCCTAGAAATAGGTTGTAGACTTAATTGAAATTGTTTAGACATAACACTCTCCATATATTAAGTTGATTATGAAAAGGTATAATATAAATATTTATTAACTATTTTTAGCGGTTAATAATTGTTATTGTTTAATAAAATTGCTTTTTAATTGATATAATAGCTCTAAAGCTTCTTTAGGCGATAACTTATCTGGGTCGATGGTTTTAAATTTTTCCTCCAATTTACTGTTTTGTAGTTTAGGGGACTCAATAGCGAATAGACTCAAATTATTTGACTCCGTTGATAAAATATTCTTTCCCTTACCTGCCGCATTTTTCTCAAATTTAAGCAGAATCTGCTCGGCTCTATTGATAACGCTTGCAGGTAGTCCCGCTAAGGCTGCAACATGAATGCCATACGATCTATCAGCTGCACCTGCTATAATATTATGCAAAAACAAAATATCTTTGCCTGACTCCTCAATAGCAATAGTGTAATTTTGCATAGCTGGCAGAAAATTATCCATAATAGTTAGCTCATGATAATGCGTAGCAAACAAACAGCGACATTTCAGTTTGTCATGGATGTATTCAAGCACCGACCAAGCAATAGATACTCCATCATAAGTCGAAGTACCTCTGCCGACCTCATCTAATATAATTAGGGAGTTTTTAGTAGATTGTGCAAGGATCGCTGACGTCTCTAGCATCTCTGCCATGAAAGTCGATTGTCCTTTAATCAGGTCGTCAGCTGCCCCAATTCTGCTAAATATCTTATCTACCATCCCTATTCTAGCACTTTTAGCAGGTACGAATGAACCTATTTGAGCAATAATTGCGATAATGGCATTTTGCCGCAGGAAAGTACTTTTACCTGCCATATTAGGACCAGTAATTAGCCAAATACGCTCCGCTTCCGATAAATGACAATCATTATGCACAAAGCTTTTTCTCTCTTTATTCAAAGCTTCTTCGACTACCGGATGCCGCCCTTTAACGATGTCAAAGCTTAAATCATCGGTAAATTCAGGTCTAGTATAATCATTTTCGCTTGCAATATAAGCAAAGTTACAAAATACATCAATACCGCTTAGAGAACTGGCAAGAATCCGTAAATAATCGGATTGCTTCGTTACTCGCTTGCATATATCTTCGTATAACTCTTTTTCCAAACTTACTACCAAAGTTTTAGCATTAACTAAATCGCTTTCTAGTTTTTGTAACTCAGCCGTAGTATAACGCACGCTATTAACAGTCGTTTGACGATGAATAAATTTAGGATCATTAATCTTATTAGCATTTTTAGCGGTAATATCGATAAACAGCCCTATCACATTATTATGAGATATTTTTAAACTATCTATCCCTGTTTCTTTTTTATACTGATCTTTTAGTTTCTCAATATGTAATTTGCCGTTATTAATCAGATCATGCAACTGTAATACTTTCGGATGGTATGAGTGTTTTATAACACCACCATCATTTAAATTATTTGGGGCATCTTCACATATGCTTTCTTCTATTAAATTATATAGCTCATCATTTCTTATTAATGGTTTAACTATTTTTTCAATGAAGCTTGGTAGCTCAAAACCATAATTATCAAAGAATATTTCTTTGATAGAGTTAGCCGTCTCTAACGTATATTTGATACTAAGCAAATCACGCCCCGAACCTCTATTCATAGTAATACGGGTTAAACAACGCTCTATATCGCTGGTTTTCTTAAGTAGCTCACGAACTTTTGCGGTTATATCTAGATTAGAATGGAAAAACTCCGTTATATTTAAACGCTGATTTATTTTATGAGTATCAGTTAAAGGGCTTGATAGGAAATTATATAACAACCGCCCACCTTGCTTAGTAACAGTGTGGTTAAGAGTACTTAGCAAGCTTCCTTTATTTCCCCCGCATGAATTTGTGACTATCTCAAGATTACGCCTTGTCGAAAAATCAATCGTCATATAGCTATGAAAATCGATAATCTTCGGCTTTGGTAAATTTGGGATATTTTCTTTTTGCGTTAGGGTAAGATATTCCAAAATACTACCTATGGCACAAATTTGACTATTAGATATTTCTCCTACCCCTTTAATATCTTTCATCTTATAAAAATCTAGAATAATCTTTTCACATTTATTCACTGCAAAAAAACTATCGACCTGATAAGTAATGCGGAAATTTAGTTGCTTGGAAATATTACTTGCAAGGTCGGAAGATCTTAAATGTTCACTAAGTAGAATTTCACGAGGCTTAAGGCGAGCAAGTTCATTAAGAATTTCAAGCTCAGGGACGTTAACTACAAAAATCGTGGAAGTAGAAAGGTCAGCATAGCAAAGTGCTGCCGTATCTTTGTTTTTCGGCACAACAAGACTTGCTAGATAATTCGGCTCAACAGTGGTAATTAGGTTTTCCTCAATCACTGTGCCAGGCGTTATAATCCGGGTAACATTTCTGTTAACTACTGCTTTATAACCGCCTCTATTTTTTGCCTCTTCAGGGGTTTCAAGCTGATCACAAATAGCAACTTTATAATTTTCTTCGATTAATTTAGTTAGGTAATTTTCAAGAGCATGGTAAGGTACGCCGCACATCGGCACTTCTTCATCGCCGTTTTTACCTCTTTTAGTTAAAGCAATACCGAGTACGCCGCTAGCAAGCACGGCATCCTCATAAAACATTTCATAAAAATCACCCATTCTAAAAAGCAATAAGCAATCTAGGTGAGCAAATTTAATATCTAAATATTGCTGCATCATTTTAGTAGCAGCATCATAACCATATTTATGCTTAAACTCTTGAAAATTCATACCAAGTAAAATTATTTATATACTGGCTTATGACTATATAAGAATGTGCTAATGAATTAAATATATATTTTTTATTATCAGATTTTTAGATAATCATTGCCGTGTTTCTCAACATATTCTTTATATTTACCTTTAAAATCGATAATATTTCTTTTATGAGAAAGAGCGATGATTCTAGTTGCTAAACTTGCGAAATCACGATCGTGAGTCACTAATATTACTGTACCCTCAAAATCGACCAAGGCTTTTTTAAGTGCTTCTCGTGATTCTAAATCAAGATGGTTTGTTGGCTCGTCAAGAACTAAAATATTGCTTTTTTCTAGTATCATTTTAGCAAGTAATAATCTTGCCCCCTCTCCACCGCTTAAATTTAGGATATTTTTATTTACTTCATCGCTACGAAATAATACCTGCCCCAATATATTTCTTACGGTGTTTTCTGTTTCTTTTTCAGCATAATTTTTAAGCCAGTCAAGAATGCTAATATTTTCATTAAGCAATTCATGATGATCTTGAGCAAAATAGGATATTTGTGCTTCATATCCCCATTCATAACTACCCTGATCAGCTTCTATTTTATTCATCAAAATTTTTAATAAAGTAGATTTGCCGATACCATTTGCACCGATAATGATAATTTTCTCGCCTCGTGATACGCTAAAACCGACTTTATTTAATATTTGTTTATCCTCAAAACTCTTAGTTATCTGATCAATTTTTAATACTAACTTTCCTGAAGGTCTTAGCTGCAAAAATCTAAATAACGGACTAATTCGTGAAGTTTTTTGCAAATCCGGCACTTGTATTTTTTCTAACTGCTTTTCTCGCGAGCTACTTTGCCTTGCTCTTGTACCTGCTCTAAATTTATCCACCCAAGCTTGCATATTTTCTATTTTTTTCTCTAAAAAATTTCGCTCGCTTAATTTCTGTTCGGCTATTATTGCTTTTTCTTGAGTAAAATTATCATAATTACCCGTATATGATTTTATTTCTCCATAATCTATATCTAAAATATCCGTTGCAACGTTATTTAAAAAAACTAAATCGTGGGAAATGAAAATTAATATTCCTTTAAAAGAATTTTTTAAATAATTCTCAAGCCAATAAATTGAAACAATATCCAAATGGTTTGTTGGCTCATCTAATAATAAAATATCAGGATTATTAAATAGACTTTGGGCAAGTAAAACCCGCAATTTATAACCCCCCGATAATATAGAAAGAGGCTCATAATGATATTTTTCATTTATCCCAAGCCCTGTAAGCAAACTACTTGCAAAAACTTCAGCACTATACCCATCATTATCAAATATTATTTGTTCAAGTTCACCAAGCTTATAGCCATCTTCATCACTACATTCTTGCCTATTCAATATTTCTTCTTTTTCTTGCAAGGCTTGCCATAATTCTTTATTGCCAGCTATTACCGTATCTATAATTTTGGTATTTTCAAAAAGAAATTGATCTTGTTTTAAACAACCTACTTTAGAATTTTTAGGTATATTAACCTCGCCGAATGCCGGTTCTTCTTCACTCATTAAAACCTTAAAAAAGGTTGTTTTACCCGCTCCGTTGGCACCTACCAAACCATATCTTTTATTATCTTTGATGTGTAAATTCACATCTGTAAATAATATTTTTGCACCATAACTCATGGCTAAATCATTAATAATAATCATGTTTTATATTCTAAAAAAATCCTTTATTTCGATTGCTTTCAAAAAATCTATATCGTGTGAAATAACTAGCATCACACCTGGATATGATTTTAAGATTTGTATTATATGCTCCTTTGTCTCTAAATCAAGGTTGTTAGTGATTTCATCAAGTACTAAAAGCTTTGGTAAGCTAGCTGCAATTTTAGCTAGGCTTAATCTAGCTTTTTCTCCACCTGAAAGCTGACTTACTTTATTATTCACTTCTTCGTTTTTCCTAAATAAAAAATCGTTCAAGAAAGATTTTAATTAACTACTCTAATTTCTAGTTGACTATTACCATAAAATATGGTAATTTAATTTTTGTTAATAAGTTGTTATTTGAAATATTAAAAATAGGTAACAAGTGATGAAACATATTTTTTTATTAGTCATATTAATATCAATTCAAATTAAAGCATCTCCACACACCGAAAACCCAACTATAGAAAGTAATAACCTCAATGATTTTGTATTTGATGATAATGATTTTTTATGGGACGACACTGATCTTATAGATGATAGTATATTTGATGATTTAGTTTTACACTCTTTATCATATTATCCTTCCTCTCAAAATATTAGAAGAAAGCTCCAATACCCGAAATGAAGCAGATAATTTACTTAAGCAAGATATACCAGATAATAATTCCGCCACAGCCTTAAATGCTCAAGAATTAGAGTCAAATTATAACGAAATAATTGAATTGACCCAGCATAATTTTGATGCAAATAATAGTTTAAACGAAAATATAGATAATTTAGCTAAAAATGAAGTAGCTGATAATCATAATCTAACTGATGAAAGCAAAATAAATAGTACTACTGAAAAAGACTTTGAAAATTCTGAAAATAATTTAGTACATTATGCTAACAATAGCTTAACATCAACGAAAGATTCTACAACCACAGAATTTGCACCACGTAGAGTGGTTAATAATACCGATATTTTAATATCTAATATTGATAATAGATTAAATTCATTAACAAGAAGTTTTGCAGCATTAGCCGCAGGAGATGAAGAACAAATTTATGGATTTTATATTAATCCATTTATAGGCAAAGCAACTCAAAAAGAAACAAAAGAAATAAGTAGATATCATAGTACAAGTAAAGGCACAATAATAGGGCATGATGCACACTTAAACGATTCTTTGCAACTTGGAGCAAATTTTACTAGAGTAGAAACAAAATTTAATTTTCCAAGATATAAAACTACAGTTAGAAGTAATTACTACTCATTGTATGGACTATATACACCTTCAAACCAAAACATCTTTACAAGTATAATTGGAATATATGGAATTAGTGATATAATTAACTTTAATCAAATAAAAAATACTCACAAAGCCTATACTAGTACTATACAAGTAATGCTTGGCTCTAACTATAAGTTATTTAGTACTACGCATATTAAGCCTATGTTAGGACTTAAATATAGCAAAATTAGAGAAGCATCATATTTAGAAGATAATTTATCAATAGCAAGTGTTAAAGAGCGGACGATTGAAGGTATCTTAGGGGTAAAATTAGCAAATTCAAATACACTAAAATCAGTAATTATTACTCCTGAAATATATGCTTTTGCCCATAAAAATATTAAGTCAAAAATACCGAGTGCTCAAACAAATATTATAGATAATAGAATATTACCTATATATATCAGGAAATTACCTTTAAGTTTTAGTTATGGGGCAAAATTAAGTCTTAAAACAAAATCAATTGAGATAGGAATAAATTATAATGGAACTAAAGCAAATAAATTTATATCGCATTTAGGAAGTATAAACTTCAAAATTAATTTATAACTGCTATGAAAAAATGATAACTGGACAGCCTATATTTTAATTCATTCTTAGCTAAAAGTAGTATTGCGGCATGATTTCTATACCATTCCCGCAGAATTTGGGAGACAAATGAGTCATGCAACAATACCACAATAGGGTGACGGATCTACAACTTTAAAAAATAATTTCATTATTCCATAATTTTTCTAAAAATTGTTGCAGAGGTATTATATCTATTTCGTGCGTACCCCAAGTTATTTTTCTTAGCCTTTCTTCTAAGCATATTATGTAACCTTTATTAACTTGATGCTCTTCCATAAAAGATTTAATACCTCGAAGCTCACTATTATGTACATTTTCTGAGATTTTTACTTCAATCGGTAAAACTTTACCACGAACTGTGCTAATTATAAAATCAACCTCTAGACCTGTTTTAGTACGCCAATAATTTATACGATAATCAATATCATTTAAACCTATATAAGCTTTTAACTCGGTAAATATATAATGTTCTAAGGCTTTTCCTGCTTCTTGCCCTTTTGTATTATTAAATTGATGCTGGGTAATATTATTTGCAACCCCAACATCAAAAAAATAAAATTTTGGCACAGATGATATAATTTCTCTGCTAACTTTTTTGCTATATGGATAAAGCAAATATCCCACTAAAGTATCAACAAGTATTTGATAATATTCCTTAACTGTTTTTGCATCTATGCTACAATCACGTGCTATATTAGAATAGTTTAATAACTCACCATGAGAAAAAGCAATACTATCCATAAATCTACCGAAAGCTGCTATGTTTCGTACTAACCCTTCGACTCTGATTTCATTTGTTAAATAATCTTCTACATATGCTTTTAACAATTTACGAGGGTTATTACTGATAAAATGTGATGGAATTAAGCCATTATTGAATATCTTGAGTAAATTAAAATCTTTTTTTATCTCTGGATATACTAATGGATAAAAATTATATTTTATCGCTCTGCCTCCCAATAAATTTGTACCGGCAATTCTTAATTTTCTTGTACTTGAACCACATAAAATAAAATAACAATCCGTATTCTCTATAAGCCAATGTATTTCATCAAGCAATACAGGTACTTTTTGGATTTCATCTATTATAATAGGTAAAGTGAGTTTATCTTTTTCAAGTCCTAAAATTTCTTCTCGAAAATCTGAAGGCTTTTTTAAATATTTCAGCTGTAAATCTGTTTTTAATAAATCGTAATATATAGAGTTTGGATATAATTCTTTTAGATAAGTAGATTTGCCTGTTTTTCTTGCTCCCCATAAAAAAGCTGTCTGTTTTTTATCCAAGCTTAATTTTAAACATCTATTATACATTTTTCCTTACTATTTAGGAATACATTCCTAAATAGTATCACTTTTTAGGAATTAAGTCCATATTTTAAATTCCATAATATTACTTTTTAAAACCAATATTATAATCTTTGTAAAAGCTAAAATGCAACTTTTCTTTCAAGCTTTATTAAATTATGTGTTACTCAAAAGCAACTTATCAATCAATTGATTTTCTAAATTGAATTTATATTTTTGATACATTTTAAATTTATTATATTACTTATATATTAACTTTTCTTGTTATATTTTTTAAAAAACAAATTATTATAAAGGAATTAATATGTATCATATTGAAGAGGGAATTGAATTAATTTCTCAAAAATTTCTTGCTTTATGGAAATATGAATTGTTCCCTATTGCTAATAACCAGATCACAGTAAGTAATATCTGTATTTTCATACTACTTTTACTATTTGGTATTAAATATTCAGAACGCTTATCTAAATCTGTTAATAACTTTGTAAGTCATAGATTTAATGGTAACAACACTAGCACAAGTATTATAAGTAAACTAATTACATATTCTATACGTATTTTATACATAATTATTGCTATGTCTCTAGCTAATATCCCTATGGGAAGCTTAGCCATTTTAGGCGGAGCATTAGCATTCGGTTTAGGATTCGGTACGCAAACATTAATTACTAATTTTATTAGTGGAATTATTATAATGATCGAGCAACCGATTAAAGAAGGGGATATAATTGAAATAAAAGGTGTAATCGGAAAAGTAAAAACAATAGGTATTAGATGTATTATTTTACAAACTACTACTAATCATTCTATCCTTATTCCTAGTAGTGAAGTTATTTTAAATAATGTAACAAATTGGACCCTAGACAATAATATAGTAAAATATCAGGTAGAAATAACATTTCCGAGTAGCGAAACTAAACTAAATCCTGAAAGTTTGATGGATAAACTTAAAACATCAGTGAGCAAATTAGATTTTATAATTCCTAATGAAGAAGCGAATGTATTTTTAACAAAAGTAGATAATAACGGCTTAACTTTTTATATTAGATTCAATATTGATATTAAGAAAAACTCTGATTTTGAATATATTAAAAATAATTTAAATATTGCTTTATATTCACAACTTAAAAATTATAATATTGTTTTAAATCACTTAGATTGTGCAAAAATATAATAGACAAGTAGTCATCTGTTATTTAAAAGGTTAAATATTAAGGCATATAGTAAATTAAACAAACCCGTTAATTTGATGCTCCCATAGCTCCTTAAATTTACCTTTTTCCTTGGAAAGCAGTTCAGTAAAAGTACCGCTTTCAATGATATTACCTTTATCCATAACGATAATTCTATCCATGTGTTTGATGGTGGATAGTCGGTGAGCTATAGCAAGTATAGTTACGTTCTCAATATCAAGCATTGCGTTAATAGATTTCTGTATTTCCTGCTCGGTATGGCTATCAAGGCTTGAGGTCGCTTCATCTAAAATTAAGATCGGAGCATTTTTAAGAATAGCCCTAGCAATCGCTATACGTTGCCTTTGCCCACCGCTTAACTTTACGCCTCTTTCACCGACTATCGTATTATATTTTTCTGGTAAATTTTCAATAAATTCATGAATATTTGCAGCTTTTGCAGCATTTTCTATCTCATGAGGCAATGCATTTTCTTTGGCATATCCGATATTCTCACCTATAGAGCGATGGAAAAGCATAATATCTTGCGGAATTAACGATATTTGTGATCGCAAACTATCAGATGAGGTATTATAAATACTTTGATTATCGATTATAATGTCTCCGCTTGAAACTTTAAAATTTTTCAATAACAACGCAATTAAAGTAGATTTACCACCGCCTGAATGCCCAACGATACCAACTTTCTCGCCGGCTTTAATATGCAAATTAAGGTTTTTAAATACATTACTATTATCTTTGTAAGAAAAAGATACATCTTTAAATATAATTTCCCCTTTAGATATTTTTAGTTCAGCGGCATTTTCTTTATCTATCATATTTTGCGGTATTTGCATAATTGTAAAAGCAGAGCGAAAAGAAGCTATTACCTCTAAAAAGTCTTTAACTGCCATAGTAGCTTGCCAAGAACTTTCAGCAAATAAAAAAGTTAGAGACATGATAAAAGCAATATCACCGATGCTAATTTCGCCTAGATTTCGCAAGTGAATTACATATATAAATATTCCTATTAAATATACCCAATATACTAAAGACAATATTATAGAAATAATTAGGTCGTATTTATAATATTTAATTGCTAAAGGATTATGCACATTATTGTAACGATCATCAATTTTATTTAATTCTCGCTGTGTTGTGGCAAATGAAAAAATAGTAAAGATGTTTGATATGCAATCAGATACTATACCAAATAGATCATACCAAGCATTTTGTCTTGCTTGTTCCATTTTAGCAATCTTAGTAAAAAAATGTAATGCAAGTGGTAGATAAACAGCTATGAAAAGGACAATAAAAACAAATATTTTGATATTGATATAGGCGAGTGTAATACCGGAAAATAATGTACTAGATAGAGATATGCTTAATTTTCCCTCAATAGGTTGATGCAGCCTATAGTAATTATCACCTATACCACGTATTTTTCCAGCTATAGAACCTGAAAGATTATCCTGAAAATAACTATACGGTAAATTAAAACAATGATTACATATTTTATTCATTATATTCTGAAAAACATAAGGTAGCGTTTTAAGCTGGGCAAAATTATGAGCTCGCCAAGCTCCATCAAGGATGGCTTGTGCTGCTATAAAAACCATTATTGGCTTATAACTTTGAGCAAACGTAATTTTCTCGTTTTGCGTAAATAAATCTAATACCAGCTTTACGGCATAATTATATATAATAGGATAAACACCACTTGCAATCGGTGCAATCATCATAACAAAATAGAAATATTTATATGGCTTTATAATCGATCATAAAAAAGGGATGGGTTTAGGTGAGTGGTTCATAAAAAAATTGAAAAACTTGAAGAAATATTATATTTTACAATCTTTAATTCTACAATATTATTATGAATTTTATTTAGGTTCTTATATCTTTAAAAAGTGCTGAGGGAGCATTTTTAATAAACTCTTTAACTAGTTGTGATTTATATAATAAGCCTGTTTTTTGCTTTATACTATTTAAATGATGTTCTACAGTTCTAGGAGATAAATTTAAAATACTTCCTATTTCTTTCATACTATTTCCTAAAGATAAATAATATATACACTCCGTTTCTCTATAAGATAATTTGTTATATTTTCCTGTTTTTACTTCAGCATTCAATGAAAATTGTTTTGATTGCTGCAAAATTAATTCTTTTTGATCTAATATATTAAAATTAAGTTTCTGTTTAAAATAAGCTAGTTTTGTCTTATCAGTAGTATCTATAAGATCTTTTGCTTTAACATCAAAATAATCTATACCATATTCTAGTAATTGAGTATTATTTAAGTAAAAATTCATAGCTTGAATAGCACTACCTTCCATACTAAACATATAACATTCTATAAATTCTGAGTTAATTAGCTTATATATACCGAGCATATTTTTCCAAATATTGAAATCATACATAAGATTCATAATTGGATCTTTTCTTTTATCGTAATGTTCTACTTCAGTTGGAAAAAATACATAGTTATATTTCGTATTAATTGTTTTATTAATTACTGTAGTAGCCGAAAATCCTTGATTTTTTATTATAGAAAAATAGGCTTGTATAAACTCAGTTGTAATATTTGATATAAGCGGTAAATAAGAACCATCCTTAAAAATTTTTATATATCCAAAAAAGGGAACTCCAAGGCTTATTAAATGATCATATATAGTTTTTAATCTCTTTTGAGTAGATAAGTAATATTGATAAGCAAGAGCATTGGTTTCAGTTAAATTAAGCATATCAAGCAATCAATAAAGTGTCCTATACTAAAAATAAATATGAAATAAATAATATCAATTATAAATTTAAAAACCATCCGTAATTTTTACTGATATCTTTTTAACATATAATTCAACTATTGTTAATAAAGTTAAATGAAAAAATAATTATTATTTTTATTTTTTAGTTAATAATACATTATGTCTTAAAGTAATTTATGCTCTTACTGAGAGACACCAAACAAAAATAAGGAAAATACTTTAATGAACATGGTCAAAGCAAAAATAAAAATTTTAAAAATTGATGATATGAACTTAAAAAATATATCTGAGCAGATAGACAAAACACAGCAACTAAATGATATATTAAATAAATTGGATAAAGAAGAAAATTTTGATGATGAAATATGGAGGAATTTTCCTTTTAGAAAGGCAAATTAACTTTACTAGTTAAATTTATCGGGATATTTAATAGATCATTCAATAACTAGTTCAT
The DNA here is from genome assembly GCF_000012385.1 of Rickettsia bellii RML369-C. Taxonomy (NCBI): domain Bacteria; kingdom Pseudomonadati; phylum Pseudomonadota; class Alphaproteobacteria; order Rickettsiales; family Rickettsiaceae; genus Rickettsia; species Rickettsia bellii. The sequence goes on along the minus strand of NC_007940.1, from coordinate 424,694 downwards.
AAGCTTTTTTAGCTAGTTCCAAAAATAATCTATTTTCTATCCCATCTTCGAGATTCCAGCAAATAGCTAAAATAAGCTGGACGAAATACCAATTTCTAACTTCTTGTAAATTAAACCCAAAATAATTGGCTACAAATTCAGTATCTTTCTCTATATCTATAATAAATGCCCATACTTCGTTTATAGGATATCCAATCACTCCTTTGGGATCAATTACCACCCACTGCTTTCCATTTTGCAATATATTTTCGTGATGTAAATCGCCATGAAGTAAAATTTGAGATTCGGTACGCTCAAGTAGTTTATCTCTCAATGTTCTTGCTTTTTGTAAATAGGTATATTGCTAATAAATGAAGAGTTGGAAAAATAAAGAAATAAATTAAATTCGTATTGCTTCAGGGTTTGAAAAAACAATAATTATGTTGCCTGGTAATATAACTATTTTACCCGATAATCCTTACGGCTATAAAGTATTTGCTTCAGGTATATTTCATATTCCTACCAAAGGACCTATTAGTACTATTTGGAAAAAAATTATTCCGAATAGTACTTGCATTCTTGAACAAATAGATTTTAATGATAGCAACGGTAACGAAAATTCCATTATAATTAATAATAAAAAAAGGTGGGGTATTTTTTAGATAAAAAATACGGCATTACTAACTAAGTATAGAGAAGTATAGAAGGAAGTGTTAAAGTTAAAGAAAAAGGGTTTTAAAATGGAAGGAAGATGTAAGAGCTGCGGGTGAAGTGAGTAAAGGACGAGATATTAGTTCATATTTACCTATGGCTTTAAGGCTCGAGGAGAATTATGAGATAGATATTTCATGCAGCGATCATTACGATGTTTATGGAGCATATAAGATAGCAAAACGGCATTATTTTACTAAAAAAGAAACTGCTTTAGTAGAGTCATTTAACTCTCTAATACGGAATTATCTTGCTAGATTCAATCGTAAAACTAAGCGATACAGTAAGGCTATTGATATGATCTATAACTCTATTCTTCTACTTTTTAATAAAAATTTATTACTATCAGTCGTTACTTAGCAATACCATTTTTCAAGCCAAGCTTTTCCTTGCTCTTTATATTTACTAATTATATTATTTTTAAATCTATCCATACTAATATTATATTATGAAATTTTTTGAAAACCAAAATAATAATAAACCTAAATTATTTATCTTTTATTTAGGAGGAAAAATCGATAAGTGTAATATAGAAATTCATGATGTAATATTTGTTGTAGGACAAACTGACATTGAAATAGCAAATAAAATTAAAGAAAAATGGATTGGTAATATTAAATCTTTACATATAGATTCTTGGTTTATGATAGAGAATGTTGATGGATTTGAGATAGAAGTTAATCAAGGCAAACTAAAATCAACATCTAATAATTTATTTTTTGTTAATTTAGGCTATTACTTACAAGGCATCTTTGGCGAAAGTCATTTTATGACTCTAACAGTGGCAAAATCTAGAGCAGAGGCAATAAAAATAGCAAGAAATAAGCTTTTTGCTAATCACCAAATGCTACATACAGATAATATTTATGATATTGATGAATGCATAAGAATAGAACAAATAGAGAATTATCATATATCATTAAAATATACTGGTACTGCAAAACTAAATGCTATAAGTAATGGATATCAAAAATTAAGTTATTAATCATAATTTTTATTTAAAATAAAATCTTTTAATTTAGCCGTATTTTTAGGATCGATTTCAAAGTCAGGAATATAAGGTATATTGTCGCCTCGATTGCGATTTCTGTAAACCTTAATAGGAAAAGAAAAAATACCTAGCTTACTTGGTAGCTCAACCGTTCTTAATTCCATATATAGCCGGTCGGCTTTTGTAGTTTTTCCTATAAGAATTATATTTTGAGTCATTATTTTTAACTCATCGATAAAATCAAGTGTGCTACTTACATTTTTCTCATCAATAATTACAATAATTTTTGCTTTAACCGGATTTAGTAAAGAAGTATACATCTAATAAATGAAGAGTTTGTAGACGAAGTTTAATTTGGAAAAGAGCATGGAGGCTGTAAGACGAGGAGCGGAGCGTACATTTAGTACGTGAGCATCCGAGGGTTACAAAGACGACATAGCCAATTTTTCAAATTAAACGAGTATATTTAAGGGTAAAGATTTATCAAATAGTAACTCTCTATAATAAGGTTGCTTTTCTTGTAAATTTTTCTCTAAACCCTCAATAATATTTTTAAGATAAGGGTTTGGATATTGTTTATATAAATTTTTAACATGGTTTAAATTATTAAGGCTTACCCGCCAATCTACATAAACATTTTTATAAGCTAGATTTCTTTGTTGTGTAGCATAATTTTTCCCAAATAATTTATCAATAAGCTTGCTATAGCAAAAAGCAATGAGGTTCAGACATTAAATTTGCGAGCGAGATTGCGGAGCGTATATTTAAAAATACGTGAGCACAATTGAGACTCACTAAATTTGATGTATCAACCTTATTGCTTGAAGCTATACCATAGTCAGAATTTCCTCCCTGATTACCTCTTAAATCAAAAACTATTATATTCTTTTTTCTAAAGTTTTTAATTACAGCTAGAAGTGAATTAAATTCTTGTTGTTGCGATTCAGTTAAATCAAAGTTAGGTAAATCTATCCAAACAATATTTTTAAGAAAATACTTAATTTGAAATGGTTTAAAATTATAAGGTTTTTGGCATTTCATTATACCAATTAACGCTTAAATGAGTATCATTAAAAGTGCTGATAAAAGCTTCTGTAATTTGCTTAGGGTTTTGAGATGTTTTATAAAAAGCTTTGTTTGCTTTTAGATAATTATGTTTAAGGTTTTCCTTAAATGTAGGGTCTTCTTTATTAAAAATACCAGGATGATTTTCTTGAATTTCGTTATAAATATATTTAAGATCGCTGTTTCTGTGATTACCATTTTGACAGCTAGTTAAAAAAATAATACTAAAAAATATATAAAGAAAAATCATATCTTATGTATATACTCAGATAGAACCCCTCAAAATTGGCTCCGTCGTCTTATAAGATCGCAGGTAGCCACGTATTAAGTATACGCTTCGCTCCGAGGGCTTTAGACTCCTTACTCTTTTCCAAGTTGAGTCGAAGTATCCCCAACTCTTCATTTATTAGGAGTATATAATAAAATGATTGAATGCCCTTAACGATGCTTTTTGTCGCTCATAGCTCATTTTATTATTTATATTCTCTATTTTTTGTAATTGAACTTAATTTTTTGAGTATAAACAGAAGATTTAACAAGAGGAATTAAAAAATTTGCATTGCAAGCTTGGCAGCGACTTACTCTCCCATGCCTTATGACATAGTACCATTAGCGCTATGAGGTTTCACGTTCGAGTTCGGGATGGGATCGTGTGTTTCACTCATGCTATAACCACCAAGCTAGCAATACAAACTTTTTAAATAGTAGATTTGTATTGGTTTGCTGTTAGTGTTGTTGCAGGACTTAAAGAAATTTTTATATCACAATTTATATCCGAAAATCCTACGGACAAACCACAGGACAACATTATATTTTACTAGACTCCTGCTTTCGCAGGAATGACATATAAATAAAGCCACGGGATGACAATCATGCAACAACACTTTATTAGTTGATAAAGCTATTTTAACCTGATAACTTTGTGAGTTGATACTGACATATTATAGAATAAACACTATATACATGTGTAATCTCACAGCAAAGTAAATCAATCGAGCTATTAGTATCAGTTAGCTACACACATTACTGTGCTTCCACACCTGACCTATCAACGTGGTGGTCTTCCACGGCTCTAATGGGGAAGTCTAGTTTTGAGGTGGGTTTCCTGCTTAGATGCATTCAGCGGTTATCCCTTCCGTACTTAGCTACCCAGCTGTGCCGTTGGCACGACAACTGGTCCACCAGGGGTACGTCCACCTCGGTCCTCTCGTACTAAAGGCAGATCCTCTCAAACTTCCTACACCCACGGCAGATAGGGACCGAACTGTCTCACGACGTTCTAAACCCAGCTCACGTACCACTTTAATCGGCGAACAGCCGAACCCTTGGGACCTTCTCCAGCCCCAGGATGTGATGAGCCGACATCGAGGTGCCAAACGATTTCGTCGCTATGGACGCTTGGAAATCATCAGCCTGTTATCCCCGGAGTACCTTTTATTCGTTGAGCGATGGCCCTTCCACTCGGGACCACCGGATCACTATGACCGACTTTCGTCTCTGCTCGTCTTGTCAGACTCGCAGTCAGGCTAGCTTATGCCATTGCACTCTAAAAGTTGATTTCCGACCAACCTGAGCTAACCATCGCACGCCTCCGTTACTCTTTGGGAGGCGACCGCCCCAGTCAAACTACCCACCATGCATTGTCTCGGACCCTGATTCAAGGGTCTCGGTTAGATATCAAGAACCAAAAGGGTGGTATCTCAAGGGTGACTCCACAAAGGCTGACGCCTCTGCTTCATAGTCTTCCACCTATCCTGCACATTTGATTCCTAACACCAGTGCAAAGCTATAGTAAAGGTTCACGGGGTCTTTCCGTCTGACCGCGGGAACTCCGCATCTTCACGGAGAATTCAATTTCGCTGAGTCGATACTGGAGACAGCGGGGAAATCGTTACGCCATTCGTGCGGGTCGGAACTTACCCGACAAGGAATTTCGCTACCTTAGGACCGTCATAGTTACGGCCGCCGTTCACTGGGACTTCAATTCAGAGCTTGCACCCCTCCTCTTAATCTTCCAGCACTGGGCAGGCGTCAGACCCTATACTTCGTCTATTGACTTTGCAGAGCCCTGTGTTTTTAATAAACAGTCGCTACCCCCTAGCTTGTGCCACCCACAAATGGTTGCCCATATGTGGGTCATCTTTCTTCCGAAGTTACAGATGCAATTTGCCTAGTTCCTTCAGCATCGTTCTCTCAAGCGCCTTGGTATACTCTACCTGTCCACCTGTGTCGGTTTCGGGTACGGTCTATAATGAAGGTGTTATTTCCTGGAAAATATTCGCTGCACAATCAATCCAATAAGACTGTACAACTTACTACTTTCGTCACATCCTTCAGGTTCAGGAATATTAACCTGATTCCCATCGATTACGCCTTTCAGCCTCACCTTAGGGACCGACTAACCTTGCGCAGATTAACTTTACGCAAGAACCCTTGGACTTTCGGCGAGAATGTTTCTCGCATTCTTTATCGCTACTTATGTCAGCATTCTCACTTCCGATACCTCCAGCAAACCTTACGGTTCACCTTCACAGGCTTACGGAACGCTCCGCTACCACTCACACCAAATGTGTGAATCCGCATCTTCGGTACATGACTTGAGCCCCGTTACATTGTTGGCACAAGAAAACTTATTTAGACTAGTGAGCTATTACGCTTTCTTTAAATGATGGCTGCTTCTAAGCCAACATCCTAGTTGTTTTGGTCTTCTCACATCCTTTAACACTTAGTCATGATTTAGGGACCTTAGATGGCGGTCTGGGCTTTTTCCCTCTCGACTATGGACCTTAGCACCCATAGTCTGTCTGCTATGCTATACTCATCGGCATTCGGAGTTTGATTGAGTTTGGTAAGTCTGTGGGACCCCCTAGCTCATTCAGTGCTCTACCTCCGATGGTAACCGCTATAACGCTCTACCTAAATAGATTTCGCAGAGAACCAGCTATATCCGAGTTTGATTGGCCTTTCACCCCTAACCACAGCTCATCCCCTACTTTTTCAACAGTAGTGGGTTCGGTCCTTCAGCGGATTTTACTCCGCTTTCAACCTGGCCATGGCTAGATCACTCGGTTTCGGGTCTAATTCATCTAACTATAGTCGCCCTATTCAGACTCGCTTTCGCTACGCCTACACCTAACGGCTTAAGCTTGCTAGATAAACTAAGTCGCTGACCCATTATACAAAAGGTACGCCGTCACAAGACATAAATGCTTGCTCCGACTGCTTGTAAGCATTTGGTTTCAGATACTATTTCACTCCCCTTGTCGGGGTACTTTTCACCTTTCCCTCACGGTACTTGTTCACTATCGGTCACTAGAGAGTACTTAGGCTTAGAGGGTGGTCCCCCTATGTTCAGACAGGATTTCACGTGTCCCGCCTTACTCAAGGACTTCAAACTTTTTACCTATACGGGACTATCACCCTCTACGGTCAACCTTTCCATGTTGTTTTAGTTATTTTTTTGAAGCCACTGGCCTGGTCCGCATTCGCTCGTCACTACTAACGGAGTCTCGGTTGATGTCCTTTCCTCCAGCTACTTAGATATTTCAGTTCGCTGGGTTTGCCTCATATAGCTATGTATTCACTATACAATACCTAATAAATTAGGTGGGTTCCCCCCATTCGGAAATCTTCGGATCAAAGCTTATTCGCAGCTCCCCGAAGCTTATCGCAGCGTATTACGTCCTTCATCGCCTTCTAATGCCAAGGCATCCACCAAATGCTCTTATTATATTTACTTACGCTTTATTACTTGAGATTACACGATGCATACAGAATTAATTTTACAATTTCTTCAGTATCTAACTCACGATATAAATTTTTATTATCGTGGTGTATTTAGTTTTTAGCTTTATCAACTTTTTAAACAGCTACAAAGTTTTGTGTTTCAAACCTTGTGTGATTGATTTTATATCCATAATTTCGAATGTTGTCAAACACTATTTTAAATAATTTTTAAATTTCTTTTTTACGATAAGAATAAAATATTATTTTAACTTCTTTTAAGAATCGACTTTTTTGGCTTTCCATTAGGACTTATTGCACTTTTTGGAACTTTTACATCTCTACCTGAATCTTCAAAAAAGAATCCATCTTTTTGTAAAATTTTATTCACTTTCTTCAATTCTCCTTGCCTATTTACTAAGCCTTTCTCTGTTTTAACAAACAATAACTTACCATTTTTTCGTAATACTATCTCTTCATCGTCTTCAAAATTTTTAGATATTTTTAAACTACCCTCCTTATCAAACTTGCCTAAAATATTTTTTTGTAAATCAGCAAATTCTGCAAAAGCATATAATTTTAAGTTTTGTTTTATTTGCTCAGGTTCAGTTATATATTCCCCAGCTTTATTAATAAAACCAGTTATCTCATATTTAAAATCTTTACCATGAGGCGTTTTTTAAACAAGAAACTGAGTTTCAGTAAGTAATTTAGTTTCATCCTCTACTTCATCGTCAACTATATTAATTATTTTTCTCTTTATAGAATAGATATCGCTATTTTTATCAAGTTTTGGATCAAACTCTTTAATTTGTGGATTTTCATTAAATCGAACTGATTTTTTATCTTTAGTCATAATCACCTCTGTTAAAGATTTTTTAATAATAATCAAGAATAGCTTGATATTAAACTAATGTAAAATATTTACGCTGCTTCAAAAGAAAGTTGATAAACTAATCAACAGTTTAATTTATATTAATATTTATTATACTGAAATCCTAATTATTATAAGCTTTTTGTTGACAAACTCTAGAACCATATTATATGGTATATGCCTAAAAGTTAATTTATAATTATTAAAGGAAATTATTTATGCATGGAAAATTAAATTTTGATAGTCATAATATAGATATTTTTAATTTAAATTTACAAGGTTTAATTACTCAATTAAAAAATATAAAAAAAGTAGAATTTGCTAAAACTAGTAAAGCAAATAATAGTTATATTGATATTATAAGATGTGTAATTGATCAAGCTATAACAGATAGTCACGACCCTGAAAATGAAGAAATAACAGCATTACTTCCTATTGCTATTAAAACAATTAAAAAGTTAGCTGACTCCCCTGAAGAAGTGAAAGAACTAAAACGTTTAGAGGCAACTGATTTAGATATCGCTTTTATTAAAGGTGATTTTGAAAGTGTAAAAAACCTGACTAGCAATAATATAGAAACAAAGGTTTATAATTTAGCAAACAAACTTAGATTCATAAAATTTGCTATGAATCAAGATAGTTTTAAGTATAACTTAACTCTTAAAATTAATGAAAAAGATATACCTCTTCATTCATTATTTAATAATATATTTACCGAAATTACTAGTATAGATAAAAATAACTTAGCTTTTATTATACAAGATGATGGGGGGAAAACTTGGAATTATAATAGTTGTAATTATGAATATAATAATTTACGCCCTTTATTTGATCAATTAATAACATATGGCACCGGTTCTAAATATCTTTTTTCAGAGCAAATATCTGAAACACTTCAAAAAGAAGCAAAAAATATTAGAGACCAAAAACTAGATTTTGTTTTTGTAATGATTCATTCTCATGACTCAAAAGAAGAAGGAAAATTACAAAAAGTAATATCAGAATTTCCAGATGATTTAGCAAAGGAAACTGTATATCTTATTAGAAGTTGCTATTCAGGTCAATATCATAAGGCTTGGGAAGAAAGCAGCAAAAATGCTATTTTATTCACCACTGCTAGCGAAAACGAATCTTCTTTAGTTACAAGTTTTAATTGTGAAAAATTTAACGAATTTTTTGCAAATCAACAAGTAGATACTAAAACACTTGTAGAATTTCTTTCTAATTATGATGGCTCTACACCTCATATTAGCGGTAATTATAAAGGCGAGTTTATTCAGTATATGCCGGTAAAAGATTTTCATGAGCAATTAATCTCAAATAACCTTGAAGCCCCAATATTAGAAACCAACATAAATGATGATATTATAGGCTTAGGCGAAACTATATTTTGATCACGTAGAATTATACTCATAATTTTACCCATAAGATAATAGTAATTTTTAAATTACTATTATCTTATTTTATTACCATTTACCTAAAAGCGGATTTGTAATATTTTTAGCGAATTTTCTTTTTATGTAAACACCTATTAAAAATGTTAACATGGTGGTTGGAACATAGCGGATAATCGTTGGTAAATATTTAATCAAGGTTTTATTAGGAATTAAATCTGCAAACTGATCACTTACGCCATCTACTAGATTTCTACTTTTATCCCTTAACATATTTATTGTACGATATCTATTTTTGTATTTTAGATAACATCTGACAGCTTCAATAATAATAGAAATTACTATAGATGCTATACCGATATTCATAAGAGAACAAAATTTTACCGCATTCGCAACATAAAGATAATTAGCAGCAATTATTAAAGCTAAACCTAGAACATTGAAAAAATATACAAACGACTTACCGTAAGATTTTTTTCCTGCTCCATGCTACTTTTTAATAACTCAAATATTAGAGATTTTAACATTGAACTACCTATTTCATAAGAATAGCGAGTAATACACCTGCACCAAAAGCGTAGGCGAGATTCCGCAAAGGGTGGTCACGTGTCGACTCACATAAATCAGCTACATTAGCTTTACCTTTTTCTATTCCTTTATGTTTGTAATGATCCATAACAGATGATAAATTATCTAGCTGCTCATCTAGGATATCACCAGATTTACCTTTTAAATTATGTAACCTTGAAACTAGGCTCTCTATATCTTTTTTGATTCCTTCGATATCTTCTTTAGCAGAACCAACTTTTAAGTCTTTCATAATTTACTCCTTTATTAATTTATGTTTTATTAAGCAAATTATTTTGCTTATAGTTAGATGATACACCTCTAAAATCTTCTTTACAATAGCTTAATTACATTATTTTTATTTAACCAAATTGCTTTTTCCATACTTTCTTCATAGCTTTATATTTCTCATTTTCTTCCGCTTCTTGCCATTTTTTAAAAAATATCTCAGCACTTATGGCTTTTTCAGGATCACCTGTTCCTTTTTCTAACTGCTCGTAATCATGCTCAGCATCATATTTTTTACCCCCCTTATAATTAGTGTAACGTCTGCTTCTGGTAAAGCCCATTTGTAAATATTTACGAGCCATATCTGCCCCAACAAAATCGTTATTATTTAAATACTTCAAAAACATATCATATATTTTTTCACTACTTTCTTTAGCAATTTCAGGGGTTTTAAATTTCCAAAAAGGTAATATTTCATTTTTATAAGGCTGACAAATAAGCACGCCTTGCTCACCTTTCCCTACTCTATATTTTTCAGCCTCTTTACGATAATCAATATCGTTTTTCCATTTATAATTTTTATTATCGAAATTTAAATAACTTGGTTTTTGCATAAAAAATGATATTTATATTTAATATTTATTTAAATTATTTTGTTAGATGTTAGCAAACCTAATAAAAAAGTTACTACCTTTAGTTCCTACTCTACCAGGAATATATTTAATGTATAATTCTGATAAGGAAATTATTTATATAGGTAAAGCTAAAAATTAAAAAAAACGTTTAAACTATTATAGTAAAAATAATTTGCGTGGCAGAATAGCTAGAATGGTGCATCAAGTTTATTTAGTTGAATATAAAGTTACTATTTCAGAAAGCGAAGCTTTTTTGCTGGAAACACAATTAATTAAGCAACATCAACCACGTTTTAATATATTACTTAGACGAGATAAATCAGCCAGCTATATAAAGCTACGATCAGACCATGACTTCCCTACATTAGTAAAATGTTATCTAGATAATTCAACAGGAAATAAATTGTTTGGACCTTTCACCTCTGGACATCAAATCGACTTGATCATTACAGAGTTACAAAAAATCTTTAAGCTACGAACTTGTAGCGATAGCGATTTTGCCTTTAGAAAACGTCCATGTTTAGAATATGAAATTGGCAAATGCTTTGCTCCTTGCACAGGTAATATTTCTAAAGAAGATTATGCCGAGTTGATAGAGCAGATTAACGATTTTTTATCAAGTAATATAGAAAAATTGCTAGGAAAATTAGCACTCAAAATGCAGGCTCTAAGCGATCATTCTCATTTTGAAAAAGCAGCTTTAATTAGAGATAGGATCAATCTTATAAAATTATCTAAATTACGCATTGGAAAACAATATGAAGGGATAATAGATGCTGATGTGATTGTAATTAGAGATGATAGCCGATTCCAAATTAAAGTTCTGCTTTACAGAGGAGGACAGAAATGGGGGGAGCAAAACTATTCCCCCATTTATAATCAGACAAATACTAAAGCGGAAGTTTTAGAGTCTTTTATAGGTCAGTTTTATCAAACAAGAAAACCTGCTAAAGAAATAATAATTAACGTGCCGATACAAAATTCTGAACCAATTATTAGTTCTCTTAAAAAACTATATAATATAAAAACTAAATTTATAGTGCCAAAAAGAGGAAGCAAAGCCCAGATATTGAGAGATTTACTTACTACCGAATGAAGAAACGATTTTGTTAATTAAGGATTCGATATTAATTGCCGATTGAGTATATTTTATTTCCTCATTAGGTGTTAAATAATCATTATCGTTTCCTGGTACGATTGCAATATATTTACCTCCAAGTAGACCACTAGTAACTACTTGAGCTTTTGAGTCTTTGGGTATTTTAACATTCTCATTGACATTTAAATATACAGTAGCAAAATAGCTTGTTGGATCTAAAAAAATCTTTTTAACATTACCGATTTTTATACCTGAAATCATCACGTCACTTCCGACTGATATTCCTTCCGCACTTTGAAAGCTGGCAGTGAGCTGATAGCCTTTGGCGTTAGTCATAGAACTACCAGTTTTATAAGCAAAAATTAAGAATAGGAAAGCAATAATTAATACTGCAAAACCGATAATTGTTTCAATAATGTTTTGTTTCATTGTTTTTTATACCAAATAGTTGATTTATGGTTGCCATCTGCTATATCTAGCATTCGATGATTTAGATGATTTTTGGCTTATTTTATTACTTTCTTGCCAAGAAAAAAGCTTAATATTTTTTGGTACTTCATTTACTAAATGATGCAACCATGCATGCCAACTTGGCGAAATTTTTGTTGGTTCATTAGCATTTTTATAAATAACAAATCTTTTAGGACGCCCTAAATAGTCAAGCTTCTTACTTTCGTAATATTGGTTTAGTAACTCATCTTCTCCTACTTTTTTATGAAAAAAAGTAATAAAAAACTTATTTATCCACGACATTTTAAAATTTCTATAGCAGTTTGTCTTCCTTGTACTGCAAGTTTATCAGCAGCAATATTACCGCTATTACTTGCATGTCCTTTCACCCATTTCCAAATGATAGTATGTTTGCTTAATTCTTCGTACAAATTTTGCCATAAATCAGCATTTTTAACTGGTTCATTGTTGCTTTTACACCAGTTGTTTTTTATCCAATTATGGATCCAAACGGTAATACCTTGTTGTAAATATTTACTATCAGTATAAATTTCCACATGACAAGGTTTTTTTAGAATTTTTAGGGCTTCAAGAGCTGCTGTAATTTCCATACGGTTATTAGTAGTCTCAAGTTCATGCCCAAATATTTCCTTATTAACCTCATTAAATTGAAGTAACGCTCCCCACCCTCCTGGACCTGGATTGCCAGAACATGCACCATCGGTATATATAACTACTTTCGATATATCTTCTTTCAATATTTTAACTAGGTTTAATAGGTTTAGACTTAGAAGAGTTACGGAATTTATCTAGCATAATAACATTTTTTGATAACAAAGCTTCATCAATTTTATCATTATTTTCTTCTTCCAGAATTTGCTTTTCTATTTTCAATATTTCAGCTGTATTATTATTTTGTATATTTAATTGCTGATTAAAAGTGAAACTATAACTATTGCTTGAATCAACAAAACTAATAAGAGCATCAAATGGTATATAAATTGTTTCTTTAATGCCGCTAAAACTTAACATTACAGAAAATCCGGTATCTTTTACTATTATATTCTCAAATTGATTCTGAAGTACTATCGTTATTTCTTTTGGGTATGCTTGTCTAACTTTTAAAGGCAAAATGACAGCTGGATGATCAGTCTTATATGATATATATATTAATTGGTCCCAATATAAATTTTCATGCTGAATCCTTGCTAAAACCTTTTTTACAAATTCCAGCATAGATTCATTTAAAAATTTTTTATATTCGATATTCATATATAGAAGAAATAAATAATATAAGTAAGTAGACGAAGTTTTATTTGGAAAAGAGCCAAGCGTTTTGAAGCTTTTACTAGCTACATATACTTAATACGTGAGATTAAAAGCAAAAAACAACGACGCCAATTTTTCAAATAAAACGAGTATATTTGAGGGTTTTTCTGTTACCCGGCAAACCCCCAAGCCGTGCAGGTTTATGCTACAGCTAAAGCTGGAGTACCTGCGGAACGATAGTTATCGTTTGCGTTTCTTTGTTTTGACCCGTAAGGCAAAAGCCTGCGGCGGAATCATCCCGAGTAAAAGCAATTTTTTTATTAGGCACGTCGATCCTATTTCGCCCCCCTGTCATTGCACTATTTTTATTGTTATGTCATTGCCTTATAGAGCTTGTCATCCCGTGGCTTGTCCACGGGATCCAGTAAAAATTACAAACAAAGTAACTTTTTAAAATTAAAAGCTCGATATATCTCGCTTTATGCTGGATCTAGTTAGCAAGCCACGGGATGACACCGAAGACGGCTTTTGTTCCATTCAGGAATGACATAGCACATTATTGGTGGAGGCGTCGGGTACTGCCCCCGAGTCCGCAACCTCTATTCTAAATTACGTTTATTACTATAGCTATATTAGCACTTACTATTATCGCTTAATTTGATTAATTTGTAAAGGTTTTCTAGATTTATATTTAAAATACGCTTATAATCAATATTAGATTTTAAATTATAAACTATTTTATGCTACCAAATCTTGGGATTATTGCCGGTAAAGGTTCGCTACCTTCTTTAATAGCGGATAATTATAAAAAACAAGGTGGTAATTGTTATATAGCTGCGATAGAGGGCGAAGCTAATATAGAATTAATTAAGGACTTTGAGTATCAACCTTTTAAAATCGGTATGGTTGGAGCAGCTATTAAGTATTTTACACAATATAACGTCCAAAATATTATTTTTATAGGCGGAGTCGATAGACCAAATTTTAAAAACTTGGCAGTGGATAAAATAGGTGGTTTATTACTTCTTAAAATAATTAGCCAAAAAATTCGTGGGGATGATAATTTATTAAGAATAGTAGCTAAATTCTTTGAGAATTATGGCTTTAAGGTAATTTCAAGTAGTGAGATATATCAAAATCAACAATGCGATTCTACTATTATAACTGATACTAGCCCTACAAATTCTGATAAAAAAGATATTGAATTTGGGGTAAAATTATTAAATCATTTAAGTAAATTTGATGTAGGTCAGTCGGTTATAGTTGAAGATGGTTATGTGCTTGGCATAGAAGCGGCTGAGGGGACGGATAATTTAATAGCTAGATGTGCAGACTTACGTAAAAAATCTTGCGGTGGAGTGCTTATTAAGCTTTCAAAAATTGGACAAGATAATAGGCTAGATTTACCAACTATAGGCGTTAATACTATAAAGAATCTTGCCAAATATAATTACAAAGGCGTTGCAATTCAAAAAAAACAAGTAATTATAGCTGAAGAAGAGAAAACTATAAAACTCGCTAATGAACATAAAATTTTTATAACAAAATGTTAGCAATAGGTATTACCGGTAGCTATGCATCGGGCAAAACTTTTATTTTGGATTATTTAGCAGAAAAAGGATATAAGACTTTTTGTGCCGATAGATGCATAAAAGAATTATATCAAGATTTAAAGATCCAAACCGGTATTTTAAAATTATTGCCGGAGCTTGAAACTTTTAATATTGGGAAGATTAGTAATTTAATTTATAACAATGATCTCGCACGTGAGAAATTACAAAATTTTATTTATCCCCTGCTGATAGAAAAACTAATTCAATTTAAACAGGAAAACGTAAACTCCAAATTTGGGTTTGCTGAAATACCTCTATTGTATGAAGCTAAATTTGATAAATATTTTGATTTTGTCGTAACTGTGCATTGCTCTGAAGAAATAAGAATGCAAAGAGCAACAACTAGATCTTCTTTTGATGTGGAAATCTATAACAAGATAAAGGAAATTCAGCTTTCGCAGGAGAGTAAAATAGCAAAAGCAGATTTTGCTATAAATAGCGGCGTTGATATGTTAGACTTGGAAAAACAAATAAATAACCTAATAGCAAATTTAGAATGTCGAGTTTAAGAGAAATAATTTTAGATACGGAAACTACGGGACTTGATCCAAAAGGCGGTCACCGAATTGTTGAGATCGGTGCTATTGAAATGGTAAATAAGGTACTAACCGGCAGACATTTTCATTTCTATCTTAATCCAGAACGAGACATGCCATTTGAGGCTTATAGAATTCATGGCATTTCCGGTGAATTTCTAAAAGATAAGCCACTATTTCATACTATTGCAGATGATTTTTTAGAGTTTATTGCCGATAGTAAACTTGTTATTCATAATGCACCTTTCGATGTTAAATTTCTAAATCATGAATTATCATTATTAAAAAGAGCTGAAATTAAACTCCTAGAACTTGAGCATGCTATTGATACTTTAGTGATGGCTAGAAGTATGTTTCCTGGATCAAAATATAGCCTTGATGCTTTATGTAAAAGATTCAAGGTGGATAATTCTGGCAGGCAACTTCATGGTGCTCTTAAAGATGCAGCTTTACTTGCTGAAGTATATGTAGAACTAACCGGCGGTAGGCAGTCAGCCTTTAAGATGCTTGATAAAGCTGCTAAAATAAATAACTTAAGCTATAATCGCTTGGATTCTCAGGCACATAGGAATATTCCCGTTATTAAACCAACAAAAGAAGAATTACAAAAACATAAGGAATTTCTAAGTAGGGTTTTAAAGCAAGCATAGGATATTAATTTATAAATTAAATATATTGATTCAAAGTTTAAAGTCAATTGTGGGTTGTAATTTTACAATAAAGTTCTAAAATATCACTAGCCTTAGTTGATATTTTTTTGTATAAAAATATATTATAAGCTATATATATTGGTACAGTTATTAGCTTAGTTGATAACTGGTATTTAATTTAAATAATAAAATCTTGAGGAAATTATGAAAAAAGTTATTTTAATACAAAAACCAGCTAAACCTGCAGGTTGTTTAGATTAAGAAATTGTAAAGGGATATCAGTAATATCCCTTTATAACCTCTGTAAATAAAATAATATTATGAATAATTTAATAGAAAAAGATAAACAATTAAATATTCTGTGGGATAAAATAATATCTCTTGATTTTGTACAACAAAAAAGTAAAATGCAAAAAGAAGAATTTGAAGGATGGAGTATACAAAAGTTGAATATTGTGGAAGAACAATACAAACGTATGTTATTTTTATGGGTAAAATATGATTCTCTAGATCTACCACCTTCTGAGGATATTGATATATTTTGGCATTATCATATACTAGATACCCGTAAATATTACGAAGATTGTCAAAAAATATTTGGATATTATCAGCATCATAATCCTTATTTCGGTATAGGTGAGGACAAAAAAGAACTTTTAAAAGCTTTTGAAAATACCCTATTACTTTATAAGAAGGAATTTCATGAAGAGCTATATGAAACTGAAGAAATATATATAAATTAATAAATTGTATAATATTTTTAAAGATTTTCGATTTTTGTTAATTTATACTGCTTCAATAAATCATGCAATATCAAACGTAGTACTATTAATTTTTATATCTAAAAGAATTTTAGATAGTACAAATTCACTTTTTTTATCCTCTTCAGTTTTTTCTGTCATGTGGATTCTTCCTATAATAGGTAGTAGTATAATTGCTAAAATAAGCAATAATTACCATGGTATAAATATATTACTAGTTAATAGTACTCTTAATCTATTATTAGTTATTTATATGTTTTATATAAATTTAGATGACTTATTTATATTATACATAATAATTTTATTACGTGGTTTATTGGAGGTATTGAATAGAAATATATCCATAACATCTATAAAGAGATATATTGACTCTAAATTACATAAAAAGTGTTTTTCTTTTTTCCACAGTGCTAAAACTTTAGGAGCCTTTTTAGGAGGAATTTTACTATTATATATACCTAATAATGAAGATTTTATTCAGGTATTAAATATTAATTTAATAAATTGCCTAATAGCTATACTTTGTTATAGTACTTTTAAATGGTATAAGCTTGATTTAAAAAGTTATAAGGCTTCAATATCTTCATATTCCTTATTTAAATGTTCCCAAGACATAACAAAAAATAAATTCCAGTTACAAAATTTATTTTATATTCTTTTATCTAATGTTTTCTTTTTTGGGTATTATCAAATATCTAGGATATTTCTACCTTCTAAGTTTAATGAAAATGGGTATAACAACATAGCTTTATTTCAAATAGTAGCAACTATAGCAATAATTTTAGGTTCTACATATGCAACCATTAAATCAAAAGCGAATAATTTTATATCATTAGGTATAATTATAAATTGTATAATTATATCCACAATAAATTATATTAATATAGAGTTTTTTACTCTATTATTATACTTTACTTTAATTTTTATATACCAATCAATTTATTCAACCTCACTATCCAATATATTATATGATATAGATGAGCATAAGGTAGGTTATGTAATAACATTTATAAATGTTATTATTACTTTGTTTATTATAATTTTTATAAGTATATCATCTATATGTGTTGATTTTATGGGTTATAGCTTTACTTCAATATTAACTTCTACAATCTGTTTATTTTTGTTAATATGCATAAGTATATACTATAAAATTAAAATTTAATTATGAAAACCAAACTCACCGTACTCATCACCTTTATAATCCTTGTCTTACTAGGTTTTTGGCAGCTTAATCGCTTAAAAGAAAAGAAGCTATTTTTAGCATCGATGCAAGAAAATCTTACCTCTCCTGCAATTGATTTAGCTAAAATTCAAGATAATCTGCCCTATCATAAAGTAAAAATTACTGGGCATTTTTTACCTGATAAAGACATATATTTATATGGTAGGCGGTCAATGTCGAGTGAAAAGGATGGCTATTATTTAGTTACACCATTTAAGACCGATGAAGACAAAATTATTTTAGTAGCACGTGGTTGGTTTAGTAACCGCAATAAAAATATTATTACGCAAGCAACCAATGACCAACCTCATGAGCTTATCGGCGTTACTATGCCATCCGAAAAAACTCGTAGCTACTTACCTGCCAATGATATTAAAAACAATGTATGGTTGACTCTAGACTTACAAGAGGCATCTAAAGTTTTAGGCTTAAATCTTGAAAATTTTTATCTCATTGAAGAGAGCAAAGATATTAGCAATCTAGATATTTTGCTACCACTGTCAATAAATCATTTAGCAGCTATTAGAAACGATCATTTAGAATACGCTTTTACTTGGTTTGGACTCGCCGCATCTTTAGTTGTAATTTATAGGATTTATAAGCGTTCAGTGTCATCCCGTGGCTTGGAAACTAGATCCAGGATAAAGCAAGATAAATCGAGCTTTTAATTCTAAAAATTTGCTGTATTTATGATTTTCATTACTGGATCCCGTGGACAAGCCACGGGATGACATAGGCAAAACCTAATTCACATTCAAAAACAAATGAACAATCTACAACAACAAGCTTCTGATCCTGATTATTCTATTTGGGTCTCGGCTTCTGCCGGCACAGGTAAAACCAAAATTCTAACTGATCGGTTTTTACGGCTATTAATCAAAGGAGTAAATTTCCAAAACATATTATGCCTTACTTTTACTAATGCAGCTAGTATAGAGATGCAGCTAAGAATTAGTAACAAACTCAAAACTTTCTCTCTTTGTGATCCCAAACAACTAGAACAAGAGCTTTTCTTAATGAGTGGTCAGAAGCCGCTTGCTTTAGAGCTTGAAAATGCAAAAAATCTATATAGCAAATTGCTTGATAATAATGAGCCTTTAAATATCTATACCATTCATGCATTTTGTCAAAAAATCCTTAAAATTTTTCCCGTAGAAGCCGGCATAACACCCGAATTCCAGATTCTTGAAGAGACACAATTACAAGATATCTTTCTAAAAATACGAAATGAGATTTATTTAAGCGATGAACATAATGATTTAATTAAAACTTTACTAAATCGTTTTCATGAAATAACTTTGCAGGATATTTTCAGCGAGATTATTGACGAAAAAATTAAATTCAAAAAGTTATTTACTCATAAAACTATTCCGGCAAAAATACACAATAAGAGATTAGCACTATCCGAGCTAAATAATATCTATGATAAGATAAAAAATTTATTTGCAGATTACGATTTAGAAATAGAGCCGAAAGAGTTATTTTTTACCAAAGACGGAAAAAAACGCAAAAGTCTTTTATCAAAAGAGCTAACAAAGAAACATCCTAAATTGCTGTTAGAGTTAGAGAAACTAACATCTCAGATTTATAAATTAGATGAAGAATATCGCATAGAAGAGCTAGAATATCATACTAATTTACTTTCTAAACTTGCTTATATTTTGCTAGAAAAGTATGAGAAATTTAAAGAAGAAAATAACTTGCTTGATTATGATGATTTAATTTACCATGCCGAGAAATTATTTCAGAATAAAGCTATACATGAGTGGTTATCGCATAAGCTTGAAAGCGAGATTGATCATATACTTGTTGACGAGGCACAAGATACCAGCCGTGATCAGTGGAACATAATCTCTACTTTAATAACCGAGTTTAATAGACCTGATAGTAGCATCTTTATAGTTGGTGATGATAAACAATCTATTTATAGTTTTCAAGGTGCTGATCTTGCGAATTTTAATTTAGTGAATGAGAAATTACAAACGAATCTTGCTAAAGCAAATAAAAAATTTAAGAAGATTACACTTGAATATTCTTATAGATCATGCGGCGAAATTTTACAATTTACTCATCAGGTTTTTAAATATATAAAAGCTCATTACCCTACTCTTTTCCTGTCCGATAATCCGGTAATTTCTGCATTTCGTACACATACCGGTTCTGTAACAGTTTGGTCTTTGGTAACAAGCGAAAAGCAGGAGGAACTTTTTTGGGCATTGCCACAAGATTATGCTAATGCTCTTTCATCAGCTGATTTACTTATAGAAAAAATTGTTAGCTTCATAAAGGAAAAAATATCTAGCAAAGAAATTCTACCAGCAACCGGTAATCCTATATCCGAAAAAGATTTTATGATTTTGGTAAGAAAGCGAGATGAATTTAGCAATAATTTGATAAAAGAGCTTAACAAAACTAAACTTAAAGTTGAGGCAAGCGATAAAGTAAATATTAAAGAGCATTTGCCTATAATGGATTTAATCTCGGTAGCTAAATTTGCACTTTTACCTTACGACGATTTAAACCTTGCAGCCTTACTTAAATCACCGATTATCGGCATTAGCGAGCAACAATTATATGAACTTCTAACAAATAAAAACGATAAAAGTTTGTGGGAAAATCTGTCCTCACATCCAGATATATATAATAAACTTACTTCTTTTATCGAGCTTTATCAAAATTCTACTCTCGATAATTTCTTTGATTTACTTGTGAATACTCTAAATTTACATATCGATGATATGGTAAATGAGCTGCTAACACTAAGCAGCAATTACGCAAATAATATGGATAATTCTTTGCAAAGCTTTGTATCTTGGTTTGAGAATAACGATATTTGGATTAAGCGTGATATGGAGCATTCTGATAAAATAAGAGTGATGACAGTACACGGCTCTAAGGGCTTGGAAGCCCCAATTATTATATTATGCGACTCCACCACCCTACCTATCAGTAGTAATAAATTTATTTGGCATGATAATGGGGATATGTATTTTTCTGCAAGTGCTGCTGATACTCCTAAATTTCTACAAGAACTAAAAGAAGCAGAGAAATTAAAGGATCTACAAGAATATATAAGATTACTTTACGTTGCAATGACTAGAGCAAAAGATCATTTAATTATATGCGGTTTTAGTAACAAATCAAATATCCCCGAAAACTGTTGGTATGAAATAACTAAAAATTTATTCAATTAATAGTTGCTTTACTAAATATAATATGCTATAAGACACACATACAACCTATAGTAGCATATTATGTGGGACTTTTTTGAAAATAAAGCAAGAATTAAGATGGATAAAATTAAACAATACCACTGCATAAAGCAGTTTTGGAAAATAATATCTCAAATGTAAGGATACATTTACATAGAAAATGCGACGTAAACGAACAAGACATCTATGGTAAAACAGCACTGCATTATGCTTATACAAAAAGAAACATAGATATAATAAAGATATTACTAAAATGTCCAGGAATAAAAATATGTATAAAAGATAATGATGATTATACTCCAGTGGATTTAATTTGCTCAACTATAAGTTCATATATAGCATCATCCTTAGAAAATAAAATAGATGAGGTAGATAAACTTGGTGAAACACCACATTATGAGAATGGTTAATATGCTATAGAGGCAGTTGTTGCACAGTTTGATTTTTTCGTCATTACGAGGAAACATTGCCTGCGTGGATCGAGAGTCGTCTGAGCTACGCAAATGAAATGAGCGTGGCAATCCAGAAAATAATAATAAAAATGTTATAAAGTTAGAATTTTTTTACTTCCTTGCTTCGTCAATTACTTTGTAATTTCCTTAGCTCAGACGGAAAAACTGATCTGCATAATTCCAAAAAAACGCTCTATATCATTTCTGCGGAGACGCTGTAATGTTTGGGGAAAATTATAATATTATTATAATCGTCATTGCGAGGAGCGAAGCGACGTGGCAATCCAGAAAATAACAAAAAATGCTATAAGTTAGCATTTTTTAAACTAGATTGCCTCTGCCCTCTGCTATGCATTTCCTCGTAATGACGATATCTATATTTAGTTAGCAATACCTGAAAAATTTTAATAATACCTGTTGCAGCTATAGAAGAAATTCTATATAATGCACCTCAGTAGATTAACAAATTAACTATATATTAATAAAAATTAAATCTTAAGATTTATTTAAATAAGTTACTTAAAATCTACACTGATGTAACATATTTTAAAAGGCTTGATATATTTTTAATAAATGAAAAGTTTATAAAAAAGTTTTATTTGTAAAGATAGCTAAAATGTTATAGGGCAAGAAATGGAGCATGTAATAATACGTTGCTATCTCCTAACTTATAAGGTTTTATATCAATTTTTCAAATAAAACGAGTATATACCGCAAATACTTCAAAAGTTAAAAATCAAATAAGTGGTGAGCCTAAGTTAGGTGTATACTTAATAGGTGAGCAAAGATGAATTCTGAAATTTGACCTACTAAATCTTAAGGTATCAAGGGTATATAAAGCTACCAATTAGGGATAAATTATAATGATTAACAATAATTTTTATAGCTTATCTTCAAATTTTTCTCGTCCAAAGCGATTCTAAATCGCACTATATTTTATCTTATATAAATATAACAAAAATTTTTTGACATAATATTTTTTTCGTGTATAATTCTCATTAATAGTAACTAAAATACTAATATTTTAAATTATAATTAATGATTATTTATCAAGGGGTACTGAATATTATGTCTAACATAAAATCAAAAAACTTTTCTAAATTAATTTTAATTTGTGCTGCAACTACTATATTAACCGGCATAAATTTAGAAGCTCAAGCTACAGCAAAGGCGGATATTAAAGAAGCTCGTGAGCGTGCTATTGACAAAGGTATGGACGTTGAAGCTTTTAATAATATAGCAGAAATCGGTACTAATGCAGCATTAAAAGGAAAAAAAATTTAAAACCTATTTTAAGAGATGAACAAGGGAAGATAATTGATGCAAAAGTAGTGGAAGCAAAGTTAAATGCTCGAAATGAAGCTGCAAAAGGTCAGAACGTATTAAGGTCTGCAGCTGAAAGAGAAGCAGAAAGAGCTGCAAGAAATATAATTATGAATACTATTAAAACAGGAGGATTTGTACCGCATGTAGCAATAAACCCAGAAATTACAGGAGCTAATGATAATTTTGATGGTATTCGCTTCTTTAAACCTATATTAAGAGAAGCTCCGAATGAAAACATAAGAAAAGAAATAGAAAGAACCTTAAATAAAGTAAAAGAAAATAATTCACCATTAACATTAGCTCGAAAAGTACAAATACTTGAAACAATAAAGGCAAATGACTGGCACTATAATAAAGATGATATAATCAATATCCCGGTAAACCCTAATAAAGCTCTTCCACCAGTTCAAGTAAAACCAATTAATGTTAATCCTACAATTGGATATAAAAGTGGTTTTACTGTAGGTAATAATTATAAAATAAAATATTTTCATGTAAGAGATAATATAATTAAAGAAATAGATGTTACTGATAATCTTATTGAAGCAGGAAGAACTTTTGAACTACAGGGTATTAAAGCATTTAGAGATAAGGACTTAACACTTGATCAACTTCATGAAAAAGAAATATTACTAAAAAATTTGAAAGAAGATATTAGAACAGAAGTAATAAATGGTGTCGATATAGTAAAAGCTGTTGAAAATATTCAAGTTCCACGTCACCAAAAACGTAACAATTATATTTTATATTATGATAATGTTGTTGATAAATCAGAAGAAAAAAATGAGTATAAGAAATATCTAACACAAGCAGAAATTAATGCTATAAAAGATGGAAGAGGAATGGTATTAGCTTATCAAGAGAAAGCATTAATGATTAAAAATGATATGGAATTTTTGACTCATCAATTCCAAAATGGCAACCTTACTCAACAGCAATATGATGATAAGATGGCTAACTTAGTTGTTGATAAGTATGGCGAGGAATCTGAGTATATACGCTCTCCATTTAAACCACAACCTGGTGTTACACAAGTTACATATAATGTATATGAAGAAGAATTAATTAAGGATGCAAAAAGAAGAGCTGTTATTGCATATATAGATAATATTGAGAGAGCCAATCTTATAAATGATATTAGACTTACGATTGAAAGAGCAGACGGAACAATAGAAAATATCACAACGGATAAATTTGGAACAGGAATTGAAGCAAATCCGATAATTCCTGATTTATCTCCAAATCCAGTACCTGTAGCACGAGTAATAACTCGCCAAGGAAATGTAGAAGCAAAGGAGGTAATAGTTTTACCGGAAAATGAAGCCGTGCAGATGCTACAAGCACAAATAGCAGAATTATTAAGAGAGAAGGGGGATCTAAGGACGTTAATATTAAAATTAAGAGGACTACAGGAGCAGGGTCAAAATCAAGTTCAGCTGCAAGCACAAAATCAAAATCAAGGTGAAAACCGAAGACAAGATCAAGAACAAACTGGAAGCAGTGAATCTTTTAAAGAAGCAGAAGCTGAAGAATTAGATAAAGAGGAAAAAGCTAAAGAAGAATTTATTATCCTTGAGGCACAACATGTAGATGAAGCAAGAATTGAAGCTTTAGAAGTAGCGACAATGCAGGTAGCAGTAAAAGAAGATGAGAAAGTAGTCGCAACGATTTTTAATTCGACTCAAGACATTTATACTGTAAGCAAAGGTACTGTATCTAGCAGAATAAATAGTTTTACTGGGGTTGCTGCCGGTGATGAAGATGAAAGAGTGCTTGATAAAGGTTTTTGGATATCAGGAACTTATGGAATCAGTAAGCAAGGTACTCAAAAAGGTTTTATAGGGTATAGAGGTCATACTTCCGGTGGTACTATCGGTTTTGATATTGGATCTGATAATGATAAAGATTTAGTCGGTATCGCTTATACTAGACTAGATTCAAAGTTTAAATCTAACGGTGGTAAATTAAATACTAATGTCGATAGTCATATCGTAGCTTTATATGGTCAAAAATAGTTGCCAAAAAACTTTATGATCCAAGGTATGTTTGCTTATAACCATAATATTGTAAAGAGTAAGATCAACCGCTTAGGCACTATTGCAAACGGTAAATATAAGAATAATAATTATAATTTTGAAAGTTTATTAAGTTATAATTATCTTACAGCAATAAAGTGAGCTTCACTCCAAATATCGGAATAAGATATGGTTATATTAAAGATGGTACTTATCAAGAAAGCGGAGCTGGTATTCAGCATTTAAGTATTGCCTCTAAAAAGCAAAATATATGGTCTAGTATTGTAGGCGGTAATGTATCGTTAGCTCCACAAAAAATAGGAGCAGTAAGCATTACCCCAACAATTATGGCTTCTGTAGAGAACTATTTTAACAACAAAAATAAAAAACTTGCTGCTAAAATAAAATGGAAAGATAGAGAAGTTACTGAAATTGTTGCATTACCAAAACAACCTAAAATTGGCTACAATATCGGTGCTAATATTTTAGCTGAAAAAGGTAATATAAGTGTATTAGTCGAGTATAATTGTCACTTACAAAAGAAGTATAAAAGCCACCAAGGTTTTGTTAAGTTAAAAGTTAAGTTATAATATACTCGTTCGGTGTCATACCATGGCGACATTGTTACGTTGATCATTCTCCCCCTGTCATCCCGCAACTTGATCGCGGGATCCAGCTAAAAAATACTAATATTATTAGTATAAAAAAGTTGTTTTTCTGGATACCGTGGTCAAGCAACTAGATGACACCGAACACGTGTTTCGATCCACGCAGGCAATGCTACCACGGAATCTAAAAAACAACTAAAAATATCAACAATATTATTGATATTTTTAACTGGACCTCGTGAATAAATCACGGGGTGACAGGAGCGGGGCTGAGCCATGTAATAATGCCAGTTTTCTCTCACAATGATGTTAAATTTTCAACAACACGCTATTGCTTGTGGGATATAATTATTTCCTAAAAGAGCATTATCATAACCATAATATTGGTGCGGCTCTATGTAATATGGAATAGGGGCATTTTCAATTTTCATGCTTTTTTCTATAGCCCACTGTTCTTGACAAAATTCATCAGAAAGTGCATTTTGAATTTCTATATCATTTTCTATAGCTACCTGCTCCTGATAAAATTCAGCTATTTCTTGCTGTACTCGATTTATTTCATCATACACAGCTTTCAGCATCATTAGATTTACTAGCGGGTTTATAGTATTATTTGGAATAGCAATAGCCGGTTCTGCTGGAATTTCTATGATATCATCAGAGCCAGTAGTAACTTTAACTTCTTCAGATTCTACAGTAATAGGTGGTTGACTACATAGTAAAGATACCGAGTTGTTATCTTCTATTTTGACTGTTTCAGTATTAACTAACTCAACTTTTTCTTCAAATTCTTTAAAATCTACTTCAGGAAAAAGTTTTTTTATATCTTCCGTTTCCATTGTTTGACCATTTTTACCTGCCATATACATTGCAGAAACAATTTTCTTATAAATGATTTTGACTAATTTTTGTTTCGCTACCATTTCCTCAGAATGCTTTACTCCCCCATTATCCCAGAAATTTATGAATTTTGAAGCAAATGGTACATATTCTTTAACTTTTATTATAAAATTTTGTAATAATGAAAATTTAGGCTGCTCTATTAATTCAGACTTTTCTTCATATTTTTTTAATACATATTCAACAATTTTCGGGATATTGTCATCAGTTCCTTTACATGAACCTTCTTCTATTTTTTTTTCAATGCTTTTATTTATTTTTTTTAAAAGAGTATTACCAATGTTTAAATATGTGAGTGAAACAGTACCTAATGTAACAAATTTTATAGCTTGAACAACTATTATAAATGGCAAAGAAATGAATTTTAATGTGTATTTAAGAATATTATATCTTGTTGGATGAGGTGTAAGATCATAAATATCATGAAATTTTTTTATTTCTTTATATCTATTTTCAATGTGTAAAAAGGTTTTAGCTTCTAGACTCAGCATTAAATCACTTAATTTTAATTATTACAAGACAAAAAATATAAAAAACGTTAAATTATGTCAATTAATTTTTAATTTGGTTTCTCTATAGGCAATTAATACTTGCAAAGTTTCATAAGATAAATAGAATTATCTAGGAAAATGTTAATAAGGAAAAATAAATATGCTACATGTAAATTTTACTGAGGAAGAATCATTAAACACTCAAGCATTAATAGTGTTTATTGATGACAAATTAAAACTTGATAGTGAACTAATAAACCTTGACCAACAACATCATGGTTTGATCTCCAAGACTATTGCCAATAAATTACAATTTACTGGTAAATACGGGCAGATCAAAATTATTCCTTCCGTTGTTAAATCAGGGGAAGTAAAATATTTAGTATTAGCAGGGCTTGGAAGTGAAGAAAAACTAACCGAAGTTAAGATTGAAGAATTAGGCGGTAAAATATTACAGAATGTTACTAATGCTAAAATCGCTACTATTGGATTAAAAATTAAAAATAGAATTAGCAATTTTACATCATCACATGTTGCATCTTTAATTGCTAGTGGTGCGTTACTTGCTTCCTACAGATTCGATAAATATAGAACTACTTTAAAGGAAGCGGATAAGTTTGTTGTAGAATCATTTGAAATCTCTACGGATAATAACGCAGAAGCAACAAAATTGTTTGAAGTTAAAAAACTAATTGCTGAAGGGGTCTTTTTCACAAGAGATATTAGTAACGAGCCATCAAATATTAAAACTCCGCAAATATATGCTGAAAGAATAGCAGATATACTTGAAGAATTAAATGTCGATGTTTCTATTCTTGGTGAAAGAGAAATGAAAAATCTTGGCATGGGTGCTCTTCTTGGAGTGGGTCAAGGGTCACAAAATGAATCAAAGCTAGTAGTAATGGAATATCAAGGTGCGAATAAAGATGCTCCTTATATTGCTCTAGTCGGAAAAGGAGTTATTTTTGATACAGGAGGTATATCTCTAAAACCATCAAATAATATGCATTTAATGAGATATGACATGTGTGGTTCTGCCGCAGTAGTTGGTACTATGATTGCGGTTGCTAGTCAAGAATTGCCGGTAAATATCGTAGGTGTTGTAGGGCTCGTTGAAAATATGCCCTCAGGTAATGCACAACGTCCTGGTGATGTTGTAACTACTATGTCAGGGCAAACTGCTGAAGTTTTAAATACCGATGCAGAGGGGCGTTTAGTTCTTGCTGATGCCGTTTGGTATGCACAAGAGAAATTCAAACCTAAATGCGTAATTGACGTTGCGACGTTAACCGGTGCAATAGTGGTGTCTTTAGGTCCTACATATGCTGGTTGTTTTTCTAATAACGATGAGCTTGCTGATAAACTAATAAAAGCTGGTGAGGAAGTAAATGAAAAATTATGGAGAATGCCGCTTCATGAAGACTATGACGCAATGATTAACTCCGATATAGCTGATATGGCAAATATCGGTAATGTGCCAGGAGCTGCTGGAAGTTCTACCGCTGCTCATTTTATCAAACGTTTTATTCAAGAGGGAGTAGAATGGGCACATTTAGATATAGCAGGCGTTGCAAATAGCAATAAACCCTCATCACTTGGTCCGAAAGGGGCAGTAGGTTATGGTGTAAGGCTACTTGAGAAATTTATAAAGGAAAATTATGAGCAGTAAGCCTTATATATTTGTTATAGGTAATGAAAAAGGTGGAGCAGGTAAAACAACCTGCTCTATCCATTTAATAGTGGCACTACTTTATCAAAAATATTCAGTTGTAAGTATTGATACTGATTCTCGCCAAAGCTCTTTAACTAATTACCTAAAAAATCGAGATTTATATAATGAGCAAAACCCTGACAAGCCGGTATTAGTACCAAAGCATTTCCATGTCAAAGAAAGTTCTGAAGAGGAGCAAGCAAATAGTTTTGAGCAGATATTAAAGGATAATATGGATGCTGATTATATAGTAATCGATACGCCTGGTAGCCATACTGCTTTATCAAGGCTTGCTCATTCTTATGCTGATACGATTATTACACCGATAAATGATAGCTTTTTAGATTTAGACGTAATAGCAAAAGTTGATAGCAAAGATGAAATTATCAGCCCCTCAATCTATAGCCAAATGATATGGGAACAGAAAATGCAGCGTGCTAGTCGTGATAGAGGGAGCATAGATTGGATAATTTTGCGTAATCGTTTAAGTAACCTTGATGCTCTAAATAAAAGACGTGTTAGTAACGTATTGAACAAGCTTGCTAAAAGAATTAATTTTAAACTCGCTGATGGTTTTAGTGAACGTGTGATATATAGGGAGTTATTTCTGCAAGGTTTAACTCTACTTGATTTAAAAGTCGCAAATTATGACCGGGCATTTAATAGCTCACATATAGTTGCTCGTCAGGAACTAAAAAATTTCTTAAAATTCCTAAATATTACTTTTGCAGCCTAGGCTCTGTGAAGATTTCTAAAAAGATTTAATTTTGACTCTTTTTTGCTGCAAATTACAAGATTTTTTTGAAATATGAATAACTATTCCGTCAAAAATCTTATTAATTTTCGCTAAAAAATAGTTCAAAACTCAAAATCAATTAGAACCCTTCACAGAACCTAGATAATTTTATTGCAGGATTTAGCTATTTTGATTATAGTGAGTTGATTTAAAAAACAAAAATAAAATGCATAAATATAGAACTCATAATTGTAACGAATTAAAAATTTCTGATGTTGGAGCTGAAGTAAAATTATCTGGTTGGGTACATAGAAGAAGAGATCATGGCAATCTAGTTTTTGTAGATTTACGTGATCATTATGGCATAACACAAATCGTGTTTACCGACCAAAATCCGCAGCTTATGGACGATGCTAGCCGTTTACGTTATGAGTCAGTTGTTACAGTAATTGGAAAAGTAGTAGCAAGATCAGAAGAGACTATTAATAATACGCTTCCTACCGGTCATATAGAAGTTTTAGCCGGTGAGTTTATTGTTGAATCAGCTGCTGATACTTTACCATTTGTGATTAATACGGAAAAAGACGCACCTGAAGACTCAAGGCTTAAACATCGCTTTTTAGATTTAAGACGTGAGAAGTTGCATAATAATATAATGCTACGTTCACAAATTATTTCTTATATCCGTCAATTGATGACTGCAAGAGGTTTTACCGAGTTCCAAACACCTATTTTAACTGCTAGCTCACCGGAAGGAGCGAGGGATTTCTTAGTCCCAAGCAGATTACATCCGGGCAAATTTTATGCATTACCGCAAGCACCGCAACAATTCAAGCAACTATTAATGGTATCGGGATTTGATCGTTATTTCCAAATTGCTCCGTGTTTTCGTGATGAAGACGCAAGAGCAGATAGGTCACCAGGCGAGTTTTATCAGCTAGATATCGAAATGTCGTTTGTTACACAAGAAGATATATTCAGCACAATCGAGCCTGTAATGTATGAGCTATTTACGAAATTTACAGATAAGAAAGTATCAGAAGCACCCTTTATCCGTATTCCCTATAATGAATCTATGCTGAAATATGGTTCTGATAAGCCTGATTTACGAAACCCTATTGTAATTGCTGATGTAACGGAAATTTTTAGAGATTCAGACTTTACTATTTTTAGGGAAAATATCAAAAAAGGTAGTATTGTCCGAGCAATTCCAGCTCCTTATGCAGCCGCACAACCTCGTAGTTTCTTTGATAAAATGATAGAGTTTGCAATATCGGAGGGAGCTGGAGGACTTGGCTATATTCAGTTTAGCGAAACCGGTGAAGCAAAAGGACCAGTTGCAAAATTCTTAAGCACTCAGCAGTTAGAAGATTTAAAGGCTACTGCTAATATTAGCAATGGCGATGCGGTATTTTTCGCCAGCGATAAAAAAGATAAAGCTGCAAAACTTGCGGGTAAGGTAAGAATTAAGCTTGCCGATGAGTTAGATTTACTTGAAAAGGATTGCTTTAAATTCTGCTGGATTACCGATTTTCCATTCTATGAGCTAAACGAAGAAACCGGTAAAATTGATTTTAGCCATAATCCGTTTTCTATGCCTCAGGGTGGGTTAGAAGCTCTTGAGAACGCAAAAACAACCGAAGAGTTACTAGAGCTTACCGCATATCAGTATGATATTGTTTGTAATGGCATAGAACTTTCTAGCGGTGCTGTTAGAAATCATAAGCCTGAGATAATGTATAAGGCATTTGCTATAGCTGGTTACAGTGAAGAGGAAGTTGATAAGAGATTCGGCGGTATGATCAGAGCGTTTAAATTTGGTGCCCCGCCACATGGCGGCATAGCCCCAGGTATAGACCGAATCGTTATGTTACTTGCGGAAGCTACTAATATAAGGGAGATAATCGCTTTTCCATTAAATCAGCAAGCTGAAGATCTATTAATGAACGCCCCGAATTACGTAGAAGATAAGGCGTTAAAAGAATTAAATGTTATGCTCTCTCCATCTGCTAGAAAGAATGCGGAGAAAGAGTAGGGATTTATAGTTATTACCGCCTAATAGCAAATTACTTTTGTAATTTGCTATTGATTAGACAATTATTTCACTTTTATTTTATCATCAGTCTTTATTTTAAATCTCTTTTATTCTTCTGGTTTTTTAGTTAAATATTCTAATGGCTGCCATTCATTATATCCATATTTCTTAGCAAAAACTGTAGCTTTATGTATAAAATTATTATCTTCGTTTATAGTCTCTAGCACTATTTTCTTATTTATTTCATAATAAGTTTTAAAGTACTAAGCGTACCAAGCACTGCCCAAAGTATTTTGTTGATAGACGAGTTCATTGAAAGCTTTTGAATTATGACTATAACGGGCTTAATAGAACAATCTCTTACCTGCACTACTAGCTCATTTAAACTTTCATGATCATAAGGATTTTTCAATTCAATAGTTTCAGGTATACCTAAATTATATTTTTTACAATAAGCTGCAATTCTTGTTTTAAGTTTGTCGCTTCTGGAATTATAAGGAGGTTCTAGTAAAAGAATGGAGTTTTTTATTAATTGATCTTGGTTAGTCATGGACTTGCCACCGTTAAACTTATTAAATTAAGATTAACCACCAATAATTATGGTGGTCGGGGCGTTCGAAAAACCGTTACAACAGTCTGCAATAGGTTTTAAGCTTAAAGTAGTACCTTAAGCTCTAGACATACCTATTACCACCCCGACCATAATATAGTCGAGGGTGGTATCATTTAATGGTAGATACCCACCATGTAACAAGAAGTTTCGACACCCCAAAACAGTTTTAACTGCTTCAGTTAAAATTTATACTTAACTCCCCAAAAAAGTCAATTAACAATTAAGTTTTATTATTTTTCTTAAAAAACTTCTAAAATATTAACTTGGTAATTAATAGTTGATGATATATTAATAGCTTATGTAATAAATATAGGTGTCTTATGTCAAAAAATAATTACTATCCTTATCCTCCTACTCTTGGGAAAGTTTTTCTATTTAAACGTGGTCCTGAGATAGTATCTATGGAATCATCTGAAACAATACAACCAGCCGATAAATTAGAAAGTATTTTAAATTCAACATCTACTATTACAGCAGAATTATTATTTAATACATTTGATATTCCTGGAATTTCTTCTAAAACTGATAAATTAAAATTACTTTTTCAAAAAGCTTTTGAGCAAGGTATTAATCCTAATATTCAAGACAGCTCAGGGAATACTTTGCTACTATACGCTTGTCAAAGTTCTCTGGTTGAAGTTGTACAATTTTTATTAAAAAAAGGTGCTAATCCTAATATTTCTAATAATTCTGATAATACTCCATTAAGTAAAATAATAAGCAATAGATTTATCGACAAAACAGAAATTTACATAGCAAAACTTTTATTACAAAATGGTGCTTTAACAGAATTAAAAGACTTTGTAGGATTTACTCCTATTCAATCAGCTACTCAGTACGGACATACAGAAATAGTTAAGTCATTAATACAAAATGGTGCAGATATTAATGTAATAGCTTCTATTGAAACAAATTCTTATTATTCTGGAAAAAGTTTAGTAGAATCGGTACCAAGTAATAAGCCCGAATTAAAAGCTTTACTAACACTTACAAAAGCATGTAAAGATAATAATTTCAGCATAGTAGATAATACTATTACTGCTAAAGATATAGTAGAATTTATTGATTGGCAATTATCGATAACACCTGAAAATTCTAGGTTTTTTGATAAACATTTAAGTGAGTTAGATAATCTTAAAAACTTCCTAGAAACTAAAGAACTAGTAAGTAATGAAACTATACAAAAAATAAATGAACATATAACTTCTTATAGTACTACAGAAATTTCATCACCTGATGTAACCCCAAGTTTTATAAATGAAGCTGAACACCAAGAATATAACTTAGCCGGTGAAACAGATAAATCTGCACCTGAAACAGCTTAAAAATTTTCTACAAAAGCATAAGGACAAACTGTCAATAATACCAGAAAGTTTTAAAAAAACGTTATATTTTATTCATGTGTAGGTGACCTTGTATATCATTCCCGCTTAAGGTTTGCTTGCGTGGATCATTCTCCCCTGTCATCCCGTGATTTATGAACTAGAGCCAGTTAAAAATACTAATAAAATTAGTATTTTTTATTATTTTCTGGATCTAGTTCCCAAGCAACTAGATAACACCTAGGGTGCTTTTGAATCCACGCAACAAAGCCTTCCTGCAGAAGCAGAAATCCAGAAAAATAAACATAAAAGCAGCAAGTTTTTAAAATTAAAAGCTTAGGTATCTCGCTTTATGCTGGATTCCCGCCTACGCGGGAATGACATTGAAGCCATACAACAATTTTATTTTAAGATAAAGAGAGCAGCATCACTTTAGCGGCTTTTATGCCTGATTCTTTAGAGGTTTTCGGGTTAGATATTTCTGTATGGAAAGCTATTTTACTACCATCAAGGTTACCGAGCATAAAATCGGTTTGTATATCACCATTATCTAAATATTTCGAATAAGCACCTATAGGCGTGCGGCAATTTGCATCTAAATATTCTAAAAGTGCTCTTTCCGGCTTTATCAATTCAAAAGTTGGTAGATGGTTAATTTGTTTGCATATCTCAATCATATCATGATCATCTTTTCGTATTTCAATCGCAATAACACCTTGCCCTATACATGGCAACATCTGCGAATGCTCTATCAAATGACAATATTCCGGATTAAATGCATTAAGCCTTTTTAAGCCGGCATATGCAAGTATGGTTGCGTCAACTTCCTTATTAATTAACTTATTGATTCTTGAGTCAACATTACCCCTAAACACTATTATTTCTAAATCCGGTCTCATTCTTTGTACACATAATTTTCGGCGTACCGAGGAAGTCCCTATTACGGCATTTTTCGGCAGCTCTTCTATGGATTTATGTGTCAGACAAACAAACACATCTCTTGAATCTTCTCGCTCTAAAACAGCTTCAATACTCAAATCTTTAGGTATTATTCCTGGAACATCTTTCAAAGAATGAACAGCCAAATCAACCTTTTTATTAAGCAAAGCCTGCTCTATTTCTTTCAAGAATAAAGCCTTACCGCCTATATCATATAAAGGTTTATTTTGGATCAAATCACCGCTAGTAGTAATTTCGACTATCTCACAATTAATATTAGGAAAATGCTGTTTGATTTGCTCAATAACTAGGTTAGTTTGCGTTAAAGCGAGCTTACTTTTTCTAGTGCCTATCCTGATAGAATTTATCATTTAAATTTATTCTTATATTATTAGTGCTATTTATGTGTCATCCCGTGATCAAGTCATGGGATGATAATAAAAAAACTGCTCTAGTTCCCAAGCCACGGGAGGTATTGTTTTGTGGATAAGAAAAAAATAGCTACGAATTCGATAAAGTATTGAATTGACAAAGAACTTAACCACAAGTGTATATGTCAAAGCTATAAAGAGTTTACAACTGGAATAATTATAACAGAGCATTAAAAAAAAGAGGAGAAATAATTTTTACATTTTATGAAAAATATTTAGCAGAGCTATATTATAGCGGTGTTCAAGAGAGAGGAGGAGCAAGATATGTTAAATTATCAAGGTAACAGTTATGGCACGATCAAGAAAACAAGAGATAAAGTATTTAAATATACTGAAGCAGTAGCGAATATATCAAAAGACATGCAGAGATTATGGTATATTGCGAAAAACGTATTATGAATGGCTTAGAAAAAATTCTCGCCAGCGGTGTCCGTCAATTCTGAATTAACCCTTATACATGACTAGCTTACTTCTTCAATATTCAATTTAATATTCTTATCTACACTATGACACTGTTAACAAAATAGCTTTAATTGATAATCAAAGAGATTTTGTTAACAGTGTCATAGTGTAATTCATAAATACTTACTTACGAATATATTAATTTTTCTCCAAAAAAGGGATACCTAAAATAACCTGCTATTTTTATCCTCTATTTTTTGTCTTACCTAATCTTTGAGTACTACCTATTTTTAGATTCTAAGTCTATTAACATCATTTATTAAGATTAACAAAAAGGATACATCATGTTTAATACAACAACTGGCATGGTGACGGTTACGGCTGCACTAAGCAATATCAAAACTAATACAAATAATACAAAAATACATAATAATGGTTCTGCTATTGTAAACTCAACTACTACGCATTTTAATCATACTTTATCTACAAGTTACCACCACAAGAACACTAGTTCTATTAGTCATAGCTCACATAATTTGCTTCCTAAATATATGTACAATGGCAATCATCATTTTATGCAGAATTATAATAATCAGAAAGTTAATTCTTCTTCTCTAACATCAAATCATTCTCAATATAATTCTAAAAAAATAGAGAAAGTTACTAATAATAATCACAAATTAGCTAAACCTCAACAAAAAGGTAGCTACTCTACTGCACCTCAGGTCCAAGAGAGAAATAAGTCTAAAGACTCTCACCATAACAAAAAACAGCAAAACAACAATAAAGCTACTTCATCGTTGGGTCATAAAAAAGACAGTTATAAGGGTTATGACCTTAAAAAATATATAAAAGATGAATTGAACTACTATAAGGAAGAAGGAAGTTATTATTCAAGTTACAATTCATCTCATGTAAGAAATAAACGTGAAGATATAGAACTCCCAAAGCATTCAGCACAATATGCACCAAGTAATAATTATGTGATAATTGATGAATGTTTTTCTGACACTTGTGCAACGCAAACGCCATCTCAATATCTTGACCAATATAATGTGGATTTTGGTCGTTTTGGTACTTTTAAAGTTAGTGATAGTTATTATGGTAGGAATAGAACAGCAGTTAAAGAACATTTGCAAATAGCTATTGATAAAATTGGCGAAATATTTGGGACTAACCTACTAAATAAGGCGATAACACATGACTGCACATTAAATTTAAGTCCACCACCAACATATTATGGAGAAAGTGGAGTCTATGGTTCAACTCCTTATCCTGGTTATAATAATGCTCAAAAGATTATATGTAACATGAGAGCCTCCTCACACATCAATAGTGATTTTCGGGTACTTGAGCATGAAATGGCCCATGCAATAATCAATGCTATACTTCAAGGTAAAATGGATTCAATGCCTCGTTTTTTTACTGAAGGATTCGCAAGTGCTGTGATGCATTATGATTCAGCAACCCTACAACAAGCACGTATTACTAGTGCTAATAATATAGTAGCAAAGCATAATTGGAATGACTTTTTCGAGCTATTAAATTATGTACAATCTTACCATGCTCACTCTTATAATTATGTTGTAGGAGAGGCTTGGTTATTGTTTTGTAATCATCAATCACCAACTGCACTACAAGAATACTTTCATACAATAATTAGAGAAAAATTTACATCTACATTTTCAGTTTCTGTAAGAAATTTAATTGGTATACATAAGCTAGAAGCAAAATGTAGTATGAACGATTTCAAATCATGGTTACAAAATCCCGATACAAGTAAAGGAAATGATAGACAGGAACCCGATAAAACAACTAACAATAAAGATTTTGTCCTCACATGCAATTCTAAAGGTACACCTAACACTTATACTTGTAACCAACAACCACATATAATTAAAACTATAGAAGATTATATTGGCAAACCTTGTTCTTTAGTAAAGGAAAATGATTGTTTACGTCCTGGTGACCGTATCATAGTCCCGGATAGAGAGAAAGTAATAGTCATAAAACAACAACAAGATGGAATAGCCCTTATACAGGCAACACCTTACTCAATTATAAAATATCAATGTGGAAAAGGATGGGAGAGTTGGTTAGAGCATACTATAAAACCAATTTTACATACTGATAATTTTAACGATTGTACTGAAGTAGATAAATGGACCAACTATATTGTTGGGGAAATAAAAAGATGTTATCAAGTACCATTAACTCAAGAGGATTATAAAATACTACCAAATGACCTCGTTCAGCCTCACAATAGTACTACTCCTGAATCAGAAAATACTACAGAAACTCCATGGTTGTCAATAGTTGGTGGTATTAGCGGAATATTAGCATTATGTGGTGTTGGTGGTTTTGTTGCATATAAATGTATAAAGAAAAGTTCAGCAAAGACAAATCAAGATGATTCTGAAAAAGGAGTAGAATTAAAACCATTAAATCCTGGACCATCAAGAGGAGATGATATGCTTAAGTTCATACAGGATTATAATCAGCAGGCTTTAGAACATGACAGGAAAATGCAAGATATGCATCTAGAGCAAATCAGATACCATGCACAAAAGAATAATGAGTCTGGGATGTATCAGTATGCTCTAGAGCTCACTGGACAAAATATTGGTAACTACGACGATGATTTTGGAGGAGATATGTAATAAAATCTGTGTAAGTTTTAAAAAAAGAAGTTGCAAATTGTTAAATTTGCAACTTATCTATAATTTAAAAAACTTATATAAGGCAAAGAAATTAAATTTAATCTAACAGATAAGGTAATAGAAGAAGTAACAATATGGCAAAATAGAGCTTTCCCTTTCTACATTTATTTTTGTTAAATTGTTGCGTAGATCATTTTCCCCTGTCATCCCGTGATTTATTCATGGGATCCAGTTAAAAATACTAATAAAATTAGTATTTTTTATTATTTTCTGGATCTAGTTCCCAAGCAACTAGATGACACCTATGGTGCTTTTGAATCCACGCAACAAATCCTTCCTGCAGAAGCGGGAATCCAGAAAAATAAACATAAAA
Source organism: Rickettsia bellii RML369-C (assembly GCF_000012385.1). Classification (NCBI taxonomy): domain Bacteria; kingdom Pseudomonadati; phylum Pseudomonadota; class Alphaproteobacteria; order Rickettsiales; family Rickettsiaceae; genus Rickettsia; species Rickettsia bellii. The sequence goes on along the minus strand of NC_007940.1, from coordinate 386,698 downwards.
GCAGCAAGTTTTTAAAATTAAAAGCTTAGGTATCTTGCTTTATGCTGGATTCCCGCCTATGCGGGAATGACATTAAAGCCAACCTACATCATCTCAAAAGGGCTAGAGAAACTTAAGTAATTACCGCTTATAACTACTTCATGATTCATAATAACCGGTTGGTTTACTGTTCCATGCCCTATCCCTTCAGCTCTATAAGTCTTAATATTTGGAATATGGTTTAGACAGAAACTTTTTATAGCCAATTCTATATTTTCATCCCCGCTAGTAAAATCACCAAAAATTATCGCCTCTATTCCATCAAATATACCGGCATTCTTTAGCTGCACCAAATTACGATGAATTGCATAGCCTTTTTCGTTGACGTCTTCAAGCAGCAATATATTGTTTGTTTTTAGATTAACGGAAGTTCCAATTAGCTTGCTAAAAACCGTTAAATTGCCACCTAGTATTTTTCCCTCTATAGGATTGTCATTAATTTTATTTATTGGCGAAAGAGCAATTCTACTATCTTCACCTTTTAGAACATTTAGGATAGAATTAATATCTTGATTTACAGGATGTAGAAACGAAGTTAAGACCGAGCCGTGAATAGTTGGAATATTATAATGACCATTAAAAAGTAGATGCAGTGCTGTAATATCACTATAACCTATCAGGATTTTATCACCTTTTTTTTGTATATTAAAGCAATCTTCTACAATCTCACTACAACCATACCCGCCACGAAAAGCCCAAATTATCTTAACTTGCTCATTTTCCATTGCCTCTTTAAACATTCTAAGCCTTTCAGCTTTTGGAGCAACAAAAAATGGTAGCTCATCCCCTACCAATATCTTATCATCTACTAAGGTTTTAAAACCTTGCAAATTTAGCATTTCAATTGATTTAGCTAACCTATCTTGTGCATCAGGACAACCTGACGCCGGTGCTATAATTGATATAAAATCTTGTTGTTTATTAAAAATAATTTTTTTCATGTTTTTTATACCGTTCCTAGCTCTAATGTATATCCTATAACTTCATATAAACATTCTTCTTCATTAAAAAAATGATTTTCTTCTTCAAACTCCTTTGCAACTATTTCAGCATCACTATAGGCTTCATCAGTAATAACATTAATAATTAAATCAACTTCATTATCATTTAATAATTTAGCTCCTTTATTAGTTTCTAGTATTTTATTTACTTGCTTTTCATGAACATCATTCATAGCAGTATTTTTCTTAATATATAACCTACCAGGTACTAAGTCTAACGCTTGTGTAATTTGGCTTGAAGATTCCCCGCCAATAACTACTATGCTTTTTTCATTTTCTATAGCTGCACCTAAATATCCTTTAAATACACTTGGCTTTCCAAATACAAAATTCTCAAATTTTACTTTTTCCTCTGCTTCATTATCTAATATGCTTTTTACTCCTTTTAAAAAAGCTTTACTAACTAAATCAATATCACTATTTTTTTCATGTACTGGAAGTTTTACTTTATCAGGAACAGCCTTAGGATCATATTGACCGGTTCTAGGTCCATTTGTCACTAAAAGCATCATATTTTTTAATTTTACAATTTGAGCTAATTGCTCACCCAATTTATAAGCTTCTTCTTGGGTATAAAATTTTATTTTTCCATTTGAATCAGGAGCATCACCTGATAGACAGGTAAATATATAACCGTTAGAAGAATCAGGAATTAACTTTTTATCAGCTAAATCTCTATACTCCTTTATACAATCCTCTTTTGTAAGAGTATGAGGTATGCCGGTAGTTTCTATTAACTTAACCTTTGCTTCTTGAATTTGTTTGATTTGCTCTTGATTTAAAGCATAAGATGGCAATACTATATTATCTAAAATCTTTAAATTTTCTGTTACTTCATTTATTAATTGATGACCACTCCAAATAAATTTACTACTGCCTTTGTTAGAGTTTAAAATAGTAAATGCTTTAATACCATCAAGCCCTGCACCTATAATAATTACCTGATTTGGATATTTTTCTATCTGATTAGAATTTAGCTTATCGATTTCCAAATTAACTGTATCAATCTGTAAGTTTTCCTTTTGATATTGTTGTTTTAAAGCCTCAGTAATTGCTAAAACATTATCGTTATCACCCTTATATTGCGTGCTAAGTAATGCTATAAGTAAAATTGTTTTCATATTTGTTTGTTTTTTTATTGTTTAATTGTCGTCCCGTGGCACATGACTTCAAAAAGGCGTTCAGTGTCATCCCGTGGCTTGGGAACTAGAGCCAGTTAAAAATACGTTAGTATTTTTTATTGTTTTTTTGGATACCGCTACAAGCTTGCGGTATGACATTAAAGGGGCATAGTAAACACAAAAGCCGTCTTCCCCTGTTTATCATTTTCTGCCCAGATTTTGCCACCATGCAGCTCTATTACCTTTTTACACAAGGCAAGCCCCATTCCTCTACCACCTGCAGGTGTTCGGGTCTTTGAGCTTACGACAAACACACCAAATATACTTTGTAGTTCCTCTTTTGGTACACCTATTCCATCATCTTTGATAGTAAATAAAATATTATTTTCCTGCTTTTGTAAATCAATTTTTATTATACCGTCATTACAATAGCTAATAGCGTTAATTATCAAATTATCGAATGTATGGCTAATATAATGAGGATCACATTTAAATATTATATTTTCTTCAATCTCAGATATAAATTCTAACTTCTTATTATTCAAGTATAGTTTTTTACATATTTTAATTCGCTCATGCAATAGCTCACTTAAATTTATGTTGTCTTTATTTAATTCATAACCAAGACTAGATAGTTTTGAAAAATCTAAAATATTACTTATCAGACTATTTAATCTAATAGAACTTTTAGCTATTATCTCTACTGCATTACGGCGTTGATCATCACTAAATCTATCGTAATTAGCCCATAAAGTTTCACCAAGGCTAATAATACCGGTTAGCGGCGTATTTATTTCATGGTTTATATTACGTAGAAATTCATGTTTTAAATCAAGTAATTTCTCTAGTTCCTGCTCTCTAAAGCTAACCCTATCCCCTAAATGAGTATTTTTTAGATTAACTAATCTTTCCTGTTCTTGCCTTGGTCTTAAGAAAACAATTAACAAACCACTAAATAAAGTAATGAAATATATCACTTTGAACTGAAAACTATCTATATTAACTAAAAGCTTCTCATCCATAAAATATTTATAAAACTCTATGCTGACAAATACGCCAATAATAGTCATAAGCAAGGTAGTATGCCATCTAAATAATGTCGCAATTATTAGCAGGTTAATTATTGAACTCATCAATTGTAATTGATAGAAGTTGCTTGATAAAACAAGCAAACTACTAAAAAATATCAATATCCCGAAATTAGCAACAAACCAGAATAAGGATATGATATATTTCTTCTGAAACCTCAAAGGCCATAGCGGGTAAGTAATTAATATTGCAGAAGTTACAAGCGTACAATGATAAATAATATTATATATATTTAGATGGTTCATTATCCTACTGTTAGGCATAAGATATAATGATGAAAAAATAGAGATTAAAATAAATATCCCAACATAGCTATAAGTGATTTCCTGGCGTGGTAATGTATTATTCCAATATACTAAAGGATTAAAATTCTTGATTAAGCGGAATAAACCCAAGAATTTTCTTCTTCGCTCTTGCTTTATCAGCCTTACACTTAGAGGCTCTTTTAACGAACCAAAGCCGCCCGGCTGTTTTAAAATATAATGACTACCAAGGAAAAAGATTAAGTTTATGATCGCAGCCGGCAAGATCGGATAAATTCCTATAATCTGCCTTAAAGAAAATAGCTGCCATACTATGATTGTTAACAATGCTGCTACCGCACCAATAAAAAAGGTTTTAGCAGTTGATTTAAAGCCGTATATCAAGAGAATCAACGGCAAGGTAATTATAGGTAAATATATACTTGTAAGTAATAAGAATATATTAATTAGGTCTTTCGTATAAAGCGAGATAACGAATCCTATCAAACCTATGATAACCGCAGTTACATAGCTATATCGCAACGAGGTTTTTTTACAGATATCATTAATAAAGCTTACTGTTGCAACGTTAATATAAGAGTTAGTGCTTGAGATTATCATTGCCATAATAACGCCAACTATTAAGCCTTTAAATCCTATATAGCTTTTAGTAATCTGAGAAAATAATTGACTACTATCGACAGCATTTTGGGAAAGCAATAATATCGCAATCCAAATGAATAAGACAGATAAACAAAGGCAAATAATTGCTGAAATAAAAAAGGTTCTTGATATCTGGTGTATATCCTTTGCCATCAATATTCTTTGAAAAATCGAAGGACCAAGCGATGGAATTGCAAAATATATAAAGATATTTAAGGATATCCAAAATTTAGGGTTAGTATAGTTAAATATCATCCCTAAATCGGTAAGATGATGTTGCACATTTGAGTCGATAGAAATAGTAGGATCGCTAAAAACATTCCACACTATAATCCCTATTACCGGAATAACGGCACTATAGGTAAAAAACTGTACGGCTTCAGTAAAAGTAACGGATTTAACGCCGCCGAAAGCCGAATAGCTTATTATGAAAGTCGCTAAACACAAATTCACATAAAAATTTGAAATACCAAAAAATAACTCTAGTACTAGACTAGCTATATGAAACTGGATGGCAATCCTGCCTATAGCCATTAATATGCTAACAATAGAGGTAAGACCACGAACTTTATTGCCGTAAGCGTTCCCCATTATTTCGGCTACTGACCTACTACCTAAAAAATGCTCGAAACGAGGAGCAAGGAAATAGGCAATTAAGAGCCAACTAACAACACTACCGAGTATGCTAGGAAGCAAGTAAAACAACCCGTCAATATATATTCGTGAATTATTGATTAGGAAAGTGCTAGTACCAATCCAAGTAGCAATCAAGGTTGCGACTATTGTACCGGTCGAGAAATTTCTTTTTCCAATCGCATATTCCCGAATATTCTTTATATTTTTAATATCCGCAAATCCAACGATTAAATTAATCGCTAAAAAACTAGCAAAAATAAGAATGTCTATATTTGGCATAGAGTTAAGTTAATTTTCTATGCGATAATAATCACAAAAAGTAAAACAAACAATAACTTTGTGGGGTTAAAGGGTAAAGTAAGTATTGGAGGTAGTTTTATTAGTTATAAAATTGGTTTCATCCTAGCTACAGTATTGCTCGCATGAATCGAAAAGCACGTACGCTGTCATCAACTATGTTTTAAATTAAAAAGAAGAGATTTTAATTTAGCATTAGCGATGACAATAATTTTACGCATTAAAGCGGTAAGAGCGACCATTTTCTTTTTACCATTGTTAATGAGTCGCTCATAAAAGAGTCTTAAACCAGAAGTCTTGCTATTACGGGCTGACATAGCAGCAAGGAATAGTATAGCTTGACTCCTGCTCTACACCATGTCCTACCTTTCTATATCCTTGATATTTACCACTATCATTAGCTTTTGGAGCAAGCCCTGCAAGAGAAGCAATCTGCCGTCTTGTTAACTTCCCTAACTCCGGTAATAATATTAATAACTCAAAAGCAACTATATTACCAATGCCATTTATCTCTTTCAATATCTCATGCTTTGCTTTTAACAGCTGATCTGATGATATAATCACTTCTACCTGATTAGTAATCTCTGTAATTTGATTACTTAAAACATCTATCATATTTATACAGCTATTTTTAACAAACTTATCTGTATTTGCTTGTTGTAATCTATTCTTTTCGGCAACTAACATTTGCTTTAAATCATTCCGTCTTTGTACTAACCGAAATAATTGTATATTTTGTTTTGATTCAGGCTTAAATACTTCAAGCTTATCTGCTCGCTCCTTACCATATAATCCTAATGCTTTAGCATCTAACTTATCTGTTTTTGCACTATTACCATATGATCTGATAAAATTCTTTACCTTTCTTGCATCTGCTCTATGTACTACATAACCTCTTTCACATAAGCTATACAATAACTCTAGTTCATATCCGCCTGTTGTTTCAACTACAGTTAGAGAGTTTGCTAAAATATCCTTATTATCATTAATAAATTCAAATATACCGAAACTTGTATTCTCATATTCTTTTGTATCTTTTATGCCCTCTATTCCTACTACAAAATTATATTTTCCTATATCAATTCCTATATGTTTGTGATATTTTATCATATGTACCTCGAGATTTTATATTGTTTAGGATTGTAATCGGGCGTGCTTATCGCATCCCTTCCAACTATTCAAACTTCTCGAGAGTCGGGCTATAGTACCTTGATGACTCCGGTCGTATAAAACCTACTATACCGTGACGGTCGCTTATGCCCGCTTAATACCCTATATCATTATATAGGGTATTAACACTCTCTTATAAATGTTTATATTACATTTATAACTTATATTATATCACTTTCTTTTCTTACAATACCGTGGCTTGCTAACTAGATCCAGAAAATAATAAATAATACTAATTTTATTAGTATTTTTTAGCTGGACCTAGTTAGCAAGCCACGGGGTGACAGGTAAGAAAGAACCCATGCAACAACGCCGAATAAATCACGGTATGACAGGGGAAAATGATCCACACAATAATTTTAATTTAATCGTACGGGTTAAGATTAGCAACGCCTAGACTATCCACTATTTCTTTTTCAAATTGTTGTATAGCAATTAAACATGAAGCAAAATCTAATGTTTGATCTGTATAAATTTCAGATGAAATTTTTTTAGCATTTACTGATTCTTGAAACATTTTATTGCAAATAGCTTGTTTTGTATTATTAAGGTTATTATTAAATAAAGGTGGTCTATGCTCTAATAATTCTTTAAAAAAAGGTGCTATTTGCTTTGTGTCATTTACCTTACTGCCATTACTTACTAAATTTATCAGTATCTTTTCATTTTCTTGTTTTTTAGATGGATTTAAATAAGGTTTGAAAACTTCATTATTTAAAATATCAAATCTATAATTAGCTATCCATTCTAATGCACTTCTGTATGCTTCCTTACCATTCCAATCTTTTACATAAAAATCAAACTTTTTATTTTGATCATAATTTTGTAAAATAGAAGTCAAATTATTATTACCCAATTCCAATAACCAGTGTAAAAATGGAGAAACATAAGTATTTGAAGTACTTAAATCTTTTTCTAATGTGTCTTTAATATTTATTTTTTCTTCATGCTTAAATATTTGTTCAATTATTTCATAACATTTTGTTATAGCATTTTTAATAATAGAATTATCTATTTTTTGGGCTTTAGAATTACTAATTAAAATACCTATTTTGCTAATTACATTATCTACAAATTTACTAAATATTTCTGAAGATAAATTACTAGCATCTTCTATGATATTTTTAAAAGCTGCTAAATAATTCTCATTTTGCAATATGATGTTATATGTATTTAAATTATTAATTTGTATTCCTAAAGGAATTAAAACTTTAGCTAATTCTATTTTTTGCTCTATATTTAAATGCCCCACTTCCATTGTTACATCAAAAGCATTACGGATAAGTTCTTGTTCATCCTCTATCAAATTAGGGTGCTTGTCTAACAAATCCTTAAGCTTTTCTGAGACTCCTCCCCAAGCAAGCCATATTGCTGTGCTGTTATTGTTATCATCTCTTCCATTCCAGATTGCATTATCATATTCGTGCATTTTATTATATGCAGTTTTGATACAACTTTTTAATATATTTAATCTGTCTTTTAATTGCTGTTGAGAAGTGGAAGTTAAAGATAATACCGAATTCATAAAACATAAAGCTTCTAAAGTATTAACGTTCTTCGCTGCATAAGAAAATTGTTTATTGTTAAAATTTAATGTAAAAACGATATCTCCTCGCTCGTTTACGTTCTCTCTTGTTAATTCTTTAACTGCTTCAGTAAAATTAGACTCTTGTATAAGTTGAAAAGTTGTGGTCATAAAAACTCCGAGATTTATATTAATTTAATACACGGAGATATAACAAGCTGTCAATATATTCTTAAAAAATCAATCAATTTAAAAATCACCCATATTTTCATCACATAGCAATCCTAGAGTCTTAACCATATTTAGGCTTTCTTCTATCTCTGTTTGGAATTCTTTAGTATCCTCTTTATCTTTATATAAATTTAAAACTTTATCCAAAGACTCTTCGAGCTCATCAGATAATTTTTTATTTATTTCAGAAAATATTTTTATTAATTTTATTAAAATTGGCAAATAACCAATTGACAATTTTGTCTTTTCTTCTAAGTTTTTTCCTAGATAATCAGATGCTAACATCAAGAAAGTTTGTATATCTTTTTGATTTTCCGGTAACATAAAGTCTTTATTTTTTATTAAATCAAATCTTTCATAAATTGCTTCTAATTCTTTATCAAATTCATCTGTAAGTGCTGGCATAATTTTTACTTCTCATTATTGCTATTTAAATTAGTTATATATAAAGTTAATAATAATCACCTAAACCTAAAGCATCCACAATCTCTAAACAATTATCTATATCTTTTACAAAGTCTTCTGAATCAATAAAATTATCTTGAATGTCAATTAGTAGATAAAACAATGATTTATTAAGTTCTTGCGGTATTATTATCTTCTTCTCATCAAATAATTCTATCAGTATTTTAAGAGGATGAAATTGCTCTTTAGAAATCAAATTATAATCATTTAATAATTGAGCAAAATCATTAGATACTTCCTGTAACTCTAAATTAACTACTTCTTTATTATTTAATATTTCACTAATTTCTTTATTTTTTTCAAAATTATCTATAATTATTGGCATAATTTTTACTCCTCATTATTATCTAAATTAGTTACACCTAAAGGCAGAGAAGAAGGATCATATAAACATGATAATTGAACTGTTAAAATTGTAATAGGATCAGGTATAGAAATAGACTCTTTAAAATTCTGTCTCACACAATATAAATAAGATTTGATAACATTCATCAATACAAGATTTGTTATTATCTGAAAATACTGACTCAAAAAAACTTTTACATTTTGCAGTCAATTCTTCATTATTAATATTTTCTTGTATGGCTAAATTAATGATATCTTTTATTTCCTTTTTTAGCTCCGGCTTAAGAGTACTAAATGTAGGCATATATTTTCATTCTATGTTTGTTGTAAATTTATATATTTGGAGTTTAGATATTCAAATAATTCCTTCAAATGATCCTTCAACTCCAAAACCTGACGCTTTACGCCCCGCAAAAGGAGCTTTAGCATTAGCCGGCAGCGGATCATTAATCGATATCATACCGAAATCAAGCTTTGTTGCCATCATCTTAGCAACGCTTAAATTCTGCGAATATACATATCCTTGCAAGCCATATTCGGTATTATTAGCACGCTCTATTACCTCGTCTAAACTCTTAAATTTATAGCAAGCAATTACCGGACCGAATATTTCCGTTTTAAAGATATCCATATTATCTAAACAATCAATAATAATAGTTGGCTCAATGAAATTATTATTAGCCTTACCACCGCAAATTAACTTAGCCCCTCTATTTTGAGCATCGGCAAGCAATTTTTGGATTTTCTCTATAGCAGCAGAATTAATTAGTGGACCTACATCCGATGCGTTATCAAATCCGTCGCCTGCTTTAAGTTTGTTAAATTTAGGAGTTAGAATTTCTATAAATTTTTCATATATAGATTCTTCTACAAATATTCTATTAGGGGAAGTGCAAGACTGTCCGCTATTTCGAGTCTTAGAAATAACCAAATCATCTGCGACTTTTTCTAGATCATTATCAGCTGTTATAATGAAAGGAGCATTACCGCCAAGCTCTAAAGATAAACGCTTTACAGTATTTGCCGAAGCTTGATATAGAATTTTGCCAACATTTGTAGAACCAGTAAACGATAATTTACGCAGTCTAAAATCTTCACAAAAAGCTTTACCGATAATGTTAGAATCACCAGTAATAACGTTAAACACTCCTGCCGGCAATCCGGCGTCGTAAGCTAACTTTGCTAGTACTAAAGCCGAAAGCGGTGTAAGACTTGACGGCTTTAATATAACGCTGCAACCGGCTGCTATTGCAGGAACTACCTTGCGGGTAATCATGGCATTTGGGAAATTCCAAGGTGTTATAGCAGCAGCTGGACCAACAGGCTCATAATGCGTAACGATTTTATGATTCTTGTTATTGCCAGGCTTTACAACAGAATGAATATTATGAATTGCATATGTATACCAATTAATAAAAGATGCCCCATATAGGATTTCTTTTTTTGATTCAGCAAGTATTTTCCCCTGCTCTAAGGTTAATATATGACTTAGCTCATCAATATTTTCGATCACTAAAGCATGCCATTTGCGTAGAATCGCTATTCTTTCCTCAAAAAAACTTTGCGACCATGCTGAAAAGGTTTGCACTGTGTTATCTATTGCAGAATTAATTTCTGATAATTCCAAATTCGGCACAGTTGCAATTTCTTTTAAAGTCGAAGGATTAACAACCGAAACTTGCTTTGAAGCAGTTATAAACTTCCCGTTTACATAATTCTTGCCGGTAATACTTGCTAGTAAATTCATATATCCCTCACTAATATTAATATTTAACTTTAAGGCTATATAATAATACTAGCAAGGGAAATGTTAATAATTAAGCAACGTATTCGGATATCCCGATAGTTTCTACCTCATGATTTTCCGTTCCAATAGAAAATGGTTGTCCATTCATATGAAATTCATTTCCTTCACTAATATTAACTTCACCTCCAATAAATACATCGCCGGCTTTTACTCGTGTTATCAATTTTAGCTCCTCCGTAATTATTTCAAATGTCATTACTTTTTGCTCAATATTATCTATATATTGCTGAAGTTGATGCATCCCTGTAGGATCATTTAAGCTAACATGAGTAAACCCTCCACGTGTAGCGACTTGTTCAAAAAATTCTTGGTTATAATATTGACCAAATCCTACAGTATACATATTAAATTGAGGATTTTTTATTACTTCACTCGTAACATCGACTACATCCTTTTCAGTAACATTACTGTTAGTTCCCTCATCTTTCCCATCGGTAAATACTATAAGGGTAGAAGACTCATCAATTTTTCCTTTAAAAGACTCTAAAGCTTCTTTAATAGTACCATATAATTTTGTATAACCATTTGCTTTTAAATTATTGATATAAACTTTGATATCTTCAATATTATTTTCCTGATTTGAAAATGATCGTGCTGTACTTTCGTCATTAAAAACTACTATATTAATTTGCCAATTGGGAATTTCAGCTAATTTATCTAATATTTTTAATATATTATTTTTGTAAACGCTAAAATCTTTTTCCATACTACCGCTAATATCAATTAATAAACTAATATTATGAGCGTAATTATTTTCCCCATCTAAAACTTTTGGATTTTTTGGAGCAAACATAATAGGAAACTTTCCTTCTTCATTCCAAATAAAACCATTAAATATTGGTAATAAATATTTTAACAAATATTGTTTATCAATAATAAATCCATCCTTTAAGTCAGAAGCAATAATAGGAGCTTTACCGTCAGCAGTATAAACTTGCACGCTTTGTGCTATTGCCCCATTATTCATAATAAAGTTTAGAGAATTTTCTTCATTAGAACTAATTTGCGTTATTAATTGAGAAAAATCAGTAGGATGGTATATAGCTTTTTGAAAAGGAGTTATATCTTCTTCATTTACTAAAATTTTTGATAGAGACTTTTCATCTTTTATAGTAGCTTGTAATAATTTAAGCGTTGCTTCTTTTATATCTTTTTTTATCGGATTTTTAAAACTGAGCTTCCCTTTACTTACCAATAATTTTTCATCAAACTCAATTCTTAATTTATCTAAAATATTATCAATATTATTTTTTTGTATAAATTTAGGAGATACGATTTTATTTAATAATTTACTGATATCTTTATCTAATATATCAGCATCATATGTGTATTCCTCCAATTTCTCTATATTATTTTTTTCGCTATTAAATAAAGCATGTATGACATTTTTCTTTAATGCTTCCTTATCATCCAATAAATTACGTAGATGCTCTAAATCTTCAGCACTAATTTTAAAAATAACTTTACTATCAGTTACTGTTTCTACTTCTATTCCTTTCGCTCCTAAAGCTCTCAAAAAAATCTGCCATTTTTGTTCCGGCATCTTATGTTGTATAGGCATAATTCCTCTTAATTTAATGGAATAAAATTTCTAATTTTATCCAAAAAATAATGCAAGGATAATTATTGAGAAATATTAACTATTTTTTATTAAAACTTGTATTTTACTAAGTGCTTATTTCACTAGACTTTCAAGTAATTTTATAATAAATATTAACTTTTTTCTTGATTATTCTATAATTCCTAATATACTGCAACGCTGATTATTAAAATGAATAAATAAGTAGAATTATGATAATAGCACTAAGTAAATTAACAAAAAATTTTTTCAATTCGTTTGGAAGAAACAATTCTTTTAAACCTGCTTCTTTTAAGGCTAATGATGAATTTATATTCGGTGAAGAGAATATAATTGAATTTAATAAAGTTGAACAATCTAAAAAACAAAATATGACTTCTGATAAGGTAAAATTTTTTATTATTGTTAAATTAAAAAGTATACTTCCTACTACCTATTTAAAAAAAGCTCTAGATACGATCTCAGATGAAAGATTATTAAAAACTACTATTTCAAATCACGATTTACCACAAGTGATGCAAAATATCTTTATTGAAAAAAATATCCCGATATATAATTTATATCACAATACAAGTTATATTGAAGATTCTATGCCTCTTATTGAAACGTTAGGTATTGATGATGTGTATTGTTCTAAAGCAATATTGGTTTAAAGTTTTAAATATAAATAGTAAATTATTGCTGTAATTTGCTATTTATGACGCTTATTTTAGCATCAGGTGTGCGGATATAAAGCGGCTCTATAGCACTATTTAACTCCGCCTTATTTGCAAGTAAGCTTGCTACATATCTACAAATAATAAATGCTTTAACTCTAGCAAAGCGTGGCAGAATTATTATATTCGGCAGATTTTTAACTTGAGTATATATAAATTCAAGACCGCTACCGCAACAAACTATATTCCCTTTCTCGTTCTTAAGTAGTTCTATAGCATAATCAAAATCTATTAATAACGGTTCATTTGTTTTACCTGATCTATCAAAAATCTGTAAATAAAGCTGACTACGATAGGCGTTTAAGAATACATATATTTTATCATAATCTTTAACCTGCCCTATAGCTCTAAAATAAGCATGCTCAAAATTACTAACCGCCACACCTTTAATATTCTTTTTGGCAAATAATATACCCTTAGCTACAGCAAGCCCTATCCTAATTCCTGTAAAACTACCAGGACCGTTTGTTACTGCTAGATAATCCAGCTCATCATACGAACACTGAGCAGCTTTCATTACTTGTTCTATCATCGGCATTAGATTTTCTGCCTGCATAGACGGGCGTAATTCTTCCGCATACGCTAAGATATTGTCGTTATCTGAAAGTGCTACCGATGCCGTATTATTTGCCGTATCAAATGCTAGAATTTTCATGAGTTATAATGACTAAATTTATATACCGCAGATACTTCAAAAGTTGGTAAGTCAAATAAGCGGTGAGTCTGCGGAACGTAGATAAACTACGTGAGCAAAGACGAGTCCCGTAATTTGGCTTATCAAATCTTGAAGTATCAAAGGTATACTCCTGTAGAACCGAAGCCGCCACTACCTCTTGCAGTCTCTTCAAGAGTTTCGCTTTCTTTCCATGATATACGCTCATATTTTGATATTACCATTTGAGCAATTCTCATACCTTTTTCTATAACAAAGTCATCTTTACCTAAATTAATAAGAATAACTTTTATCTCACCACGATAATCAGCATCAATAGTACCAGGGGAATTAGCAACTGTAATGCCATTTTTGGCGGCAAGCCCTGAACGAGGTCTTATTTGTGCTTCAAATAATTCCGGCAGTGCAATAGCAATACCGGTTGGAATTAGCTGTATTTCGCCTGCTTTTATAGTTATAGGTTGCTCGTTTGCTGCCGTTAAATCCATACCAGCACTATGATCAGTAGCATATTCAGGCAATTTGCCGAAAAAATTATCTAATTTCTTAACTTTAACTTGTGTTATAGTCATGTTACTTTATATCAAATTTATCGTTAATAATCTTATTTTCAACTGCATTAATTAAGGAGTCAGCAAAATTATCAGTTAGTATTTTACTTGCCATACCAAGCTTCTTTTTAATCCATGGTTGTTTAGCACAAAGATACTGAAATTTAATATTATCACCAAATTTAGCTTTCATAGTACTATACATATCGCCAAGGTCATCAATTAAACCATAATCAAGAGCTGTTCGTCCTGCCCAGAATTCGCCATTAAATAAAATATCGTCTTGTTGAGTTAATTTACCAACTCTTCTTGTTTTTACATAATCAACAAAATGCTCATAAACTTGCTTTTGTAGATCTTTAATAATTTTTACATCCTCTTTATTAATAGGTTTGAAAGGATCTAAAACTGCTTTATTTTTCCCCTCTGTATAGACTCTTCTTTCTATTCCAAGCTTATTAATTGCTTCATGAAAGCCAAAGCCGCTTGAGACTACACCGATACTACCTATAATCGAGCTATGCAAAGCATATATTTGATCACCAGCACAAGCTAGCCAATAGCCGCCCGATGCTGCCATATCTTCTATAAAACTATAAATTTTGATTTTATGCTCTTTAGCAAGCGTGCGGATACGTTTTGCAATAAGTTCCGATTGTACAGGCGATCCACCTGGGGAGTTGATAATCAGACATAAAGCTTTTAGCTTTTTTATTTTAAAAGCTTTTTCTATTAGCTCATTTAGCGACTCTAAAGTAAGCCCTGACTGCACAGTACTAACTTTACCTATAACGCCGTTTAAACGTAAAACGGCAACTACTTCTTTAGAATCACCAAAGATCGAGGCAAATAATTGCTCTAATTTACTTATTTGAGGTTTAGCTATTATTGGTTCAAACTCTGCATTCGCAATAGTTGATTTATTTACTTCGTTCATTATCTTGCTCATTGTTATCTTTTGGTGTTTCTTCAACCGGTGCTTCTAAAGGATTTATTAGATCTTTTACTGTTCCTTTTTTTATAGGTTACAAAGGTTTTGCTGGTTTATTCAAAGATTGCCCATTATAGCTATTTTTAGGTTCTGGATAATTTCCTGGTATAGCAGATAAAATAGTTTCCCTAATTTTTTCATCATACCAATTAGTATTACCTATAAAACTAGTTACTATTTTACCATTTGGATCTATTAATATGCTTGTAGGTAAACTAATTACTCCTAAAGCCTTAAATAGCTGATTTCTATAATCTTGATAAATTGGTAAATATCTTATCTGGTAACTTTTATAATACTCTATAATAACTTTTACGTCTTGATAATCTTCTGAAACCGGAATCACTGAGAAAGGCAGCTTTCTAAAATCTTTCTGTAATGTATCAAGATCGGGCATCTCTTTTACACAATTAGCACTCCAAGTAGCCCAAAATACTAATAATATAGTTTTTCCCTCGAACTGATCAAGAGAATATTGATTTTTTTCTTCATCAAAAAAAATTATATCATCAGGAACATTAGAACCATTCTTAGGATTTGCATAAATTTTAGGAGTAAAAACTATTATTAATAATAAAAATACTGTAATGGTAAAAAAATATTTATTATAATTACTTAAACCCATAAAATAATTTATTATTATAATGAAAAAATTTGATTTCGTTGTACTTTTACTTTTATGCACTATGTTATGTAGCTGCGGCATAAAAAAACCTTTAGAACCACCGACTGATGTGTCATCCTGCGGCTCGATCTCGGGATCTTAGGATATATATTTGTAATACGAAATCCCGTGGAAAAGCCAATAGTACCGGATAGTTTTATTCCATGTCATTCCTAGCTAGAAGCGGGAATCCAGCATAAAGCGAGATAAATCGAGCTTTTAGTTCTTAAAGCTTGCTGTATTTATGCTTTTTTTTTCTGGATTCCCGCTTTCGCAGGAATGACATATAAGGTCACCTACACCTGAATAAAATATAACATTTTTTTAAAACTGTCCTGTATTATTGGTCAAGCCACGGGATGACATTATATCAATATCTCTTCAATGTCGCACCCTGTAATACTAAGTCAAAACAATATGATCGTAGATGTTGTTGAGGCTCAATCAAAGCGGGATTAATCTCACCACATTCATTGCTACATATATTTTTATTAGATAGATCTAAACGTGTTTCTAATGTTTTAAGATCGGCATGCTCTACTCTTATATTAACACTTTTTAGATTACCAACAGATTTATAAGGTAACATACTGACAAAGTAATACTCACCTTTATTATTAGTGGTAGCAGTACCGCTACCAGTAAAGCTAGAATCTTTTTTACCGGTAAATCTTCTTTTATCAACACGTGTTTTTAAAGGTTCATAAGGATATTTACCGCCGCTACCTGCTTGCCATAAATAAACTTTAGCATCTGCAACGGGCACACAATTCTGATCCAGTACTATTCCTTTAATTATGACTTTTTCACCATAAAATCTAGATATCTGCCCTGTCTTACGTAATAAATTATTGGTAGGCTCAAAAACTTTTGGTTCATAATCATTAAATATATTTCTTGTAATTTTACAACGATTAAGCTTATTAGGATAGCCTTTGGAAGCAGCAAATATATTTAATGTCCAGAAACATAAAAAACAAAATATAAATTTTTTCACTTTTCACCACTTTATTTTTTGTTATTTTTCGTCATTGCGAGGAGATGCGTAGCATCGACGCAGCAATCTGCCGTCTTGTTAACTTCCCTAACTCCGGTAATAATATTAATAACTCAAAAGCAACTATATTACCAATGCCATTTATCTCTTTCAATATCTCATGCTTTGCTTTTAACAGCTGATCTGATGATATAATCACTTCTACCTGATTAGTAATCTCTGTAATTTGATTACTTAAAACATCTATCATATTTATACAGCTATTTTTAACAAACTTATCTGTATTTGCTTGTTGTAATCTATTCTTTTCGGCAACTAACATTTGCTTTAAATCATTCCGTCTTTGTACTAACCGAAATAATTGTATATTTTGTTTTGATTCAGGCTTAAATACTTCAAGCTTATCTGCTCGCTCCTTACCATATAATCCTAATGCTTTAGCATCTAACTTATCTGTTTTTGCACTATTACCATATGATCTGATAAAATTCTTTACCTTTCTTGCATCTGCTCTATGTACTACATAACCTCTTTCACATAAGCTATACAATAACTCTAGTTCATATCCGCCTGTTGTTTCAACTACAGTTAGAGAGTTTGCTAAAATATCCTTATTATCATTAATAAATTCAAATATACCGAAACTTGTATTCTCATATTCTTTTGTATCTTTTATGCCCTCTATTCCTACTACAAAATTATATTTTCCTATATCAATTCCTATATGTTTGTGATATTTTATCATATGTACCTCGAGATTTTATATTGTTTAGGATTGTAATCGGGCGTGCTTATCGCATCCCTTCCAACTATTCAAACTTCTCGAGAGTCGGGCTATAGTACCTTGATGACTCCGGTCGTATAAAACCTACTATACCGTGACGGTCGCTTATGCCCGCTTAATACCCTATATCATTATATAGGGTATTAACACTCTCTTATAAATGTTTATATTACATTTATAACTTATATTATATCACTTTCTTTTCTTACAATGCCGTGGCGGCATTGGTGCGTGGATCGAAAAACGCCCTCGGTGTCATCCCGTGGCTTGACCACGGGATCCAGTTAAAAATACTAATAAAATTAGTATTTTTTATTATTTTCTGGATACCGAGGATATTGATATTTCTAGTTGTTTTTCTGGATCCTGTGAATAAATCACGGGATGACAGAGGGGAGAATGATCCACGCAGGCAATGCCTCCTCGCAATGACGACTCCCGATCTATACTATAATCAAATTAAAACAATTATTCATATTAATCAAATTATTTTTATTCTCATTTGATTATTAAATAATTGATTGTTATAGTAAATTTAATTGTAATACTAATATTATTAATATGCAAAAACTTCTATCTTTAATAATTGTAGCTTTAGTACTTTATAATATAGCAAAGTTAAAAATCTCTTCTGATGATAATAATGCTACGATTATAGAACAAGCAAGTGTAAATAACTCAGCTAATAACGAAAATCAAGTTAGTATTAATAACGATCCTCCTGTCTCTCTAAATGGCAATTTATTTGAACGAACAATTTCCAAAATAGTAATTAATGCTCTTAAAACTGAGGAAGGTAAAGCATTCTTCGAAAATATTTTGCAGCCATTAAATAAACCTATAGATACTAAAGATTATACTATTCCTGTACATAAAGATTTAATAACCTCTCTATTTAAAATTAATACAATTGGTACTGGGAACGTTGGTCCTGCTTCTTGTGGTCATGTAGTTACAGTATTTTATCAAATATCGGATATGAGTAATAATTTAATCTCAGAAGATACGAAAACTTTTACTATAGGTTCGGGTGCTGTAATGCTTGGTCTTGATAACGTAATAGTAGGAATGAATGTAGGACAAGCAAGAGAGGCTATTATTCCTGCTAAATATGCTGCTAGTGTTGGTGCTAATAATGATAATGCCGATAGTGCATATAGAGTTAATGTAATGCTCAAATCTATATTACCACAAAATTTTATTAACAGTAATGAAGTTAAAATTTATGATAATGAAATAGCTTATCGTATTCCTTTATTATGTGGTGAAAAGATAGCTTTTAATGCTAAAATTACTCGCCTTGCAAATGGTGAAGTGTTATACGACTCAAAAGCTAAAGGGCAAAAAGTCGATATGAAAATCGGTGATATTACCTATCCTTTAATTTTTTCTTATGCTTTGCAAGGTAAAGTACCGGTAGGTACTCGAACTGTTATTGCAAAAGGACAGACTTTTAAGGCATTAGGGTCTAATATAAATAAGATAATTTCACAAGAATCATTACCTTTAAATGAATATCTAATGCTTGAAATTAATGATTTTAAATAATAAATATGAAACAACGTAAAATATCTGATATTAAGAAACAAAAAAATTATATTTTATTATCTGTGCTTGTTATTATGATAATTATTGTATATCTTGTAGCTTTAATAAAATTTGCAGGGTAAATTTTATAATTATTAAAGATATGAAATTTAATTAATATGTGAGACCGTTAAAAATTTTGTAAACAAAAATTTGTTTTAAACTTTATTTAAGCTGGGAGTTTAATATGCAAACGAATCAAAAGAATAAAAATATTATTATATTGGCAAGTTTAATATTTTTATTAATAGCAGGGATAAGTCTTTTTATTTCAGCAAATAAAAATTCTAATAATAATGAAGAGATACTAGAAATAAAAATAGTTATAAAGGATCATAAATTTGTTCCAGACATAGTAGAAGTGCCAAAATCTACTAAAATAAGATTAGTTATTCATAATGAAGATGATACTGTAGAAGAATTTGAAAGTCATGATTTACATCGAGAAAAAATCGTGATGCCACATGATTCTATAAAAATTATACTTGCTCCTTTAAAGCCGGGAAAATATGATTTTTTTGGAGATTTTCACCAAGATACAGCACAAGGTTTTTTAATTGTTAAGGATTAAGTAAAAATATGTTTAAAATTGCTTTAATAGTATTTCGTGAATGTTTAGAAATATCTTTGTTAATTGGTATAATACTTGCAGTAACAAAGCATATAGAAAAATCACGTATTTATATTATTGCTGGTGGAATGCTTGGGGTAGTATCCGCTTCAATTTTCGCCTTTTTTACTCGTAAGTTATCTTTATCTTTCGGCGGCATGGGGGACGAATTATTTGACTCCGGAATTATGATATTGATCACTATTTTACTTAGCTGGACAATAATATGGATGCAAGGCTATGGAACAAAAGTTAAACAACATATAAACAATATCTCAACAAAAATCCATGAAGGTAATTCCAGCTATTTAATGTTGGTTTTTTTAGTCGCTAGCACTATATTGCGAGAAGGTACAGAAATTATTATTTTGGTATATAGTATTTCTTCAGTTGAAACTATAACAAGTAGTAACTATATACAGGGCTTAATCATAGGTGCTACAAGCGGCTTTCTACTTGGTCTAATAATATGTTTTGGTTTAATTAAAATAGCCAATCAAAAATATATTTTTAAAATTTCTACTATATTATTAATGTTGATCGCAGGTGGTTTTGCAGCGAGTGCGGCAGGAATTTTAACCTCATCTGGTTTAGTTATGTTCTTATCTGATCAAGTTTGGGATAGCTCTTGGTTAGTAGCAGATAGAAGTATGATAGGTAAAATTTTACATATTGTTACTGGTTATATTGCAAGACCTAATGGTTTACAAGTGCTTGCTTACTTTACCACTATATTATTAATAAATATTTTCATACAAGTGCGACTAAGATACTCTAAAAATATCTTAGCACCATTACCAAAAAAAAATACACAACAAATAAGTTAAGAAATATCAAAATATGTTTAAACTTTTATCAGAAATTGGTCCAGTAGTAGCATTCTTTGCGGGATTTTTTTATGGTGGCGGCATACAAAGTGCTACCCTCTATATGCTTATTACTTCTGTTATTTGTATTACCCTTTGTTATATTATAGATAAAAAAGTGTCGAGGCTTTCCATTATTTCTACAGCTGTATTACTTGTTTCTGGTATTATAACTTTAATTAGTGGTGATTCGATGTATATAAAAATCAAACCGACTATATTATATGTTATTTTTGGAATAATTTTCCTTACAAGCGGTATTAAGAAAAATCCTTTTATTAAATATGCTTTAGAAAGTATAATCCGCCTCAAAGAAGAAAGTTGGATTACTTTAAGCTATAGAACAGCAACTTTTTTCTTTTTCATGGCTATAGTTAACGAAATAGTTTGGCGTAATTTCCCAGATGAAACATGGGTTAAGTTTAAAGTATTCGGCGTAGTGCCGATTACTTTTGTATTCATTTTACTTCAATTGCCTCTACTATTGAAAAATAAGTTACCCGATAGTAAAATATAATATATACTCTTCTACCGACTTTTCCAACTTTTCATTTATTAATAATACTATGTTAAGAATTTTAGTTTTCATAGCTCTAGCCTTTAATCTTTCAGGTTGTTTACCGGCTATTTTTACCGCAGCAACTACTACTGGTATTGTTGCTTCAAAAGATCAGCCAATATCTGGAACATTAAATGATTCAAGAATTTCAGCCGGTATTAAAGCTGATTTAGTAAAAAATAATTTTAAGGAGTTAGGGGCTAAGATCAAAGTTGAAGTATCTGAAAGAAGAGTGCTCTTAACAGGAAATATTCAGAAAGAGGAAGATGCGTTGAAAGCAGTAGAGATTGCTTGGAATCAAAAAGGCGTAACTGAAGTAATTAATGAGTTAAAGGTAAGTAAAAACAGCAATCACTTTGACTTAGCACAATATACTAGAGATAGTATGATAACAGCACAGATTAAAGCTAAGAATCTAGTCAGAAAGGATATTAAATTTGCTAATTATACTGTTTTAACAGTAGATAACGTGGTTTATTTATTCGGGGTTGCAAGGTCAGAAGAAGAGCTAGAAAACTTTGCTGATCTTGCCTCAAAAATAAAAGGTGTTGAAAAAGTTGTGTGTTATGCTAAAATAGTAGATAATTTTAATAGTAACACTGAGGGTGATGAATCATAAATTTGTTTTACTAATTTTATTAATCTTTTATTGTTTTTTCTTAAGTGGTTGTAATAATTCAAAAAAAACACCATGTTCTCGTAAGCATTCACATAAAGAACTATCAAAAGACGATCCCCATAATTTAGTTTATAAAGGGTATTATAAGGTTGGTAGCCAATATAAAATAAAGGGAAAAACTTATAAACCTAATGCTCCAAAAAGCTTTACTGAAACAGGCTATGCTTCTTGGTATGGTGGAGGCGGCGACAAGTTCCATGGTAAAAAAACTGCTAATGGGGATATGTTTAATAAGAATTTATTAACAGCTGCTCACAAAACTCTCCCTCTTCCATGTTTAGTTAAAGTAACTAACAAAACTAATAATAAATCAGTAATTTTAATGGTTAATGACCGTGGACCTTTTAAGCCGAATCGTATAATAGATGTATCTGCAAAAGCAGCAGAAGTTTTAGCTTTTAAAAAGCAAGGTTTAGCTAAAGTAAAAATAGAATATTTACATGCTGAAACCGAAAAGTTTTTGAAGAATATTAAAGTAAATAAATCCTCAAATAAAACCTTGGCTAAAAGTTCTAAAAAACCTTCTTCTACTAAGGTAGCAAACAATAAATGTAGTATCAACTGTCATATAAAACTAGTGAATTTAAAATATAAGCTAGCCGTAAATTAGATTATTTATTGTGTGACATCAGAATCATGAGCCTAAAAAAATAATAAAGTGCAGAGATTAGCTAAATTAATCAGCAATGCCGGAATTTGTTCTAGACGAGATGCCGAAAAACTAATTCTTGATGGGCAAGTGAAAGTAAATGGCATTATAGTTACCTCGCCTGCTACAAATGTTGATACTGATAATCAAGTTGAAGTATCAGGCTCTTTAATTACCTCTTCTCAAAAATCAAGGCTATGGATTTACTACAAGCCTGTTGGTTTAATTACCACCCATAAAGATCCGCTATCCCGTAAAACCGTATTCGAACAATTAACAGGTTTACCTCGGGTAATTTCAATAGGTAGGTTAGATTTAAATAGTGAAGGTTTATTATTACTAACCAATAATGGTGATTTAGCTCGGCAGTTTGAGTTACCCTCAAGCAAGTTAAAACGAGTATATCATGTTAGAGCTTATGGAAATCCTGATCCTCTATTAAAAAGTAATTATAAAAATTTAGAAATTGACGGAATATTTTATAATCCGCAATCAATAAAGTTGCTTAGGAAAAACTCCACTAACTCATGGCTTGAAGTTATTTTGTTTGAGGGCAAAAATCGGGAAATTAGAAGAATATTCGAGCATTTTGGATTAAAAGTTAATAAGCTAATTAGAACTGAGTATGGTGATTTTAAACTTGATAATCTTAAGCCGAATGAATACCGAGAAGTAACTAAAAAATTATATAAGTGTTAAAAATAATATCAGGTAAATTTCAAAATCAGAAAATACCTATTGCTAAAAATATTAAATATCGTCCCTCTACTGGCAAACTTAAGGAAGCAATATTTAGCATATTAACTTCCGGTGAGTTTATAGGTAATAAATTATTCAATGAAAATATTAAAGTACTAGATTTATTTGCTGGTAGCGGTAGCCTTGCTTTTGAGAGTCTATCAAGGGGAGCAGGTTTTGCTACTTTAATTGATATCGATGCATTTTCATTAAAAATAGCAGAAGAATTTGCTAAAACCTTAAATATTCATAATAAAGTTAATCTCGTTAATATTAATGCCTTAAATCTGCCAAAAGCAAACACAGCTTTTGATCTCGTCTTCGTTGACCCCCCTTATCATAATAAAATAGTGACGAAAGTAATGAAGCTGCTTATAAAGAATAACTGGCTTAATACAGACGCCATAATAGTCGTTGAAATGGCTAAAACAGATGATTATGTTTTAGACGAAAATATCGAAATTATACGTGAGAAATTGTATGGTAATACTAAATTGTTGGTTTTGAAGTATAATTGTTATCTAGCTGCTTGACTAATTTTACTGCATCTCTATATGTCATTCCTGCGGAAGCAGGAATCTAGGAAAAAGTTTGTCATACTAGCTAGCTTGACTGCGGTATCTCAGGACACATTCTATGGCACAAGATCCTGCGATCAAGTTAGCTAGTATGACAGAGAAAAATGATCCACGCAGGCAAAGCCTCTGCGGAAATGACATATAGAGTATTTTTTGATTAACGAGCGACATCCCTTAATCTATCCTATCTCAAATAGTTAATAAATTATTGACAAATTAATAATTATTTATTAAAATATACCGGGATTTTAATAAAGTATTAATATGAAAGAACAAGATAATTTATCAATTTCCCAAGAACTATATGGGACAATTTTAATAAACTTAAAATCAATAGTGCAAAATATATTTCCCTTAGAATATAATAAGCAGGAAATTACTATTAGCTATATTGTAGAACAAATAGCAAGCAGCGGCTCAATTCAAAAAAATAGTGATTACCCAGAATTAGACGAAGAAATTGAGGAAATTAATCAGGCAATTATAGATTATTGTAAATATAAAGAAATTCCTAAAGAAGAAGAAAATAATATATATAAGAAAACCTCAGAATTGATAAAAGATGGGTTTTTAAAAAATATAGAACAAACTACCAAATTAGAACCAACTACAGAATTAGAAAAAAAATATTTAGATAAGTTAAATCAAGCTACTTCGTCTGATGAAAAGAAAATCATAATTGATCAACACAAACTAGAAATTGAAGCTTTTAATAAGCAAATAGCTCAAGATTTCCAGAAAAAGCAAGAAGATCTAAGAGGTAATAGAGAAATAACTAATGTTGAAGAACATAAATTAGTAAAAGAAGGAATAGTAACAAAAGAAGAGATAGAACCTTATTTAAGTAACTATCCTTTGCTAAACACCTTAGTAGAATATATATATCTAGATGATGACCAAGATATTCCTCTAGTTAAAAAGCTGTTTGAAATAGCTCGTAATTTTTACCCGAATAATTCCACACAAGAGTTAAAAGAGTTAATGGAGTTATCATACAAAAAAGTAAACGATTTAGTAGGTACAAATAGTAGTAATATTTTAGAATTACTTAACCATAAACAAATTAGCTTTGCTGATATAAATAATGTAGAAAGTGAAGAATTACATAAAATAAATGAAATAAAGATAAAGTCTAATTTTAAAATTTTAGACTGCGTTATTTCAGGCGATTGTCGTGTAACTTTAAAAAAACTTATTGAAACCGGTAAAATTGAGAGCTTTGATAAAAAAGAGTTAGAGCTAGTAGTAGCACTTTTTGAAAAAGATGCTGATACTTTAAATAAGCATCAAGAAACAAAATTATCCAGTAAAGTAGGTAAGCTGCTATTAACATTCCATGCAAGTAAAGCTTATAAATTGGATGATCTCATGCAATTTATAAATATAATAGATGTAGCAGAAGAGCTTCTTTTTACTGCTACATACTACCAAAATATAAATATAATAAAGCAAATAATAGAAACAAAAATTGAGATTTCTTCTAGCACTTTAATTAAAGCTTTATACATCAATTTTACTTCTGATAATAAAGAAATATTAGATTACCTGCTCAGTTTTAAAGGATTAAATATCAATGAACACGATGAGAATGGTGGTACTTTATTAGATTATGCTATTACGTTTAATAAACTAGATATAGTAAAAAAACTACTTTCTCATGAAAATATCGAAGTTAATAAGAAAAACATCTATGGATTTACTATTTTAGAGCAAGCTATTAATGATGATAAACTTGAAATAGTGAAATTATTGCTTTCTTGTAAAAGTCTTGAGATTAACCAAAAAAACCAGTATCAAACAACTCCTTTACAGCAAGCTATTAATGGTGATAAACTTGAAATAGTGAAATTATTGCTTTCTCATCCAGATATTAAATTTAATGAAAAAGATCAGCTGGGATATACGTCTTTAGATTGGGTTATTATATGTAATAAATTAGAAATATTTAAAGTGCTGATGCCTCATCTAGATATTAATCAAAAAAATCAGGATGGGTATACTCCCTTAGAATGGAGTATTTATAATAGCTATGAGGTATTTCAAACATTACTTCTTCGTCCAGATATTAATGTCAATGAAGAAAACCAACATGGGCTTACTCCTTTACAATTAGCTATTATTGACCATAATGATCAAATGATTCAAGCACTACTTTCTCATAAAAATATTGAAGTTAGTGAAAAAAATCAGTATGGAACTCCTTTAGAATTAGTAATTAATAACAGTAACGATACAGCACTTAAATTATTGCTTTCTCATCCAAAGATTAATCTCAACAAAACTGAAATAGCCGAAATTTTACGTTTACATGAAGCTAAGCTTAAGGAAGAAGTGCAAGACGATTCTGTGCCGATTTCTAATATAGAACTAGATACATCTGTTTTAGGCGGATTAGAAGAAGATCAAGAAAGTTATGGCTTGTAATATTTTTTTATAAGCAACTCATGTAATTAATAGTATATTTTTAAGTACTAAAATAAACTAAAGATTTCCTTGAAATTATATAATATTTTATATATGCTATCATTCTATTTGAGGTAATACTATAAAAATGTTATAATATGATTATGTCATTTGCCTGCCGAGTATTATCGCATAGCTTCTATGTCATTCTTAGCAACGACGGGAATGACATATAAGGTCACCCACACCTGAATAAAATATAACACTTTTTTAAAACAGTCCGGTACTATAGGTCAAGCCACGGGGTAACATTAGCTGAGCTAATTCACGTAACAGCACTTTTAAACGATATCCTTTAATTTACTCAACACAAATTATTGACAAATTAATAATTATTTATTAAAATACATTAAAAATTTTAATAAAGTATTAATATGGAAGCAAAAGTTAACTTATTACCAGCTAAAGAACTTTATTCTATAATTGAAGGAAATTTAGAATCAATAATACAAGATATATATCCACTAGAATATGATAAACAAAAAGAGGCTATTAAACATATTGCAGAGCAAATATCAAGCAACGACTCAATTCAAACAAAAGACAATTACCCAGAAATAGATGAAGAAATTACAGAAATTAATCAATTACTAGCAGAACAAAAGAAAAGGCAAGCTTTTAATCAAGAAGAGCAAAAAAAAATATGTAAACAAACTGCAGAATTGATAGAAAGTGAAATTCTAGAAAATATAGGTTCAAGTACTGAATTAGAAAAAAAATATTTAAATAAGTTAAATCAAATTACTTCTATTGAAGAAAAAAAAGCTTTAATTAATGAGTATAAAACCTCTCTTCAAGATCTTAACAAACAAAACTTTCAAAACTTACAAAAACAGCAAAGTAATTTAAGAGGAAGAAAAGAGGTAACTAATGTTGAAGAACATAAATTAGTAAAAGAAGGAATAGTGACAAAAGAAGAAATAGAACCTTATTTAAGTAATTATGACTTACTATGCACCTTAGCAGAGCATAGTCATATGACTGATGATGATGGAGTTTCTTTGGTAAAAAAGCTATTTGAAGCAGCTCGTAATTTTTATCCTGATAAGCCTTTACAAGGATTAAAAGATTTAATGGATATACCAGACGAAAAATCAGTGGATTTATTAAAAGATAATATTTTAAAACTGCTTAGTGACAAACAAATTAGCTTTATTGATATAAACTACATAGAAAGCAGAGAATTATATAAAATAAATGAGATAGATATAAAATCTAATTTTAAACTTATAGAATGCGTTATTGCAGGTATCTGTCCTTTAACTTTAAGAAAACTTATTGAGCTTGGCAAAATAGATAATTTTGATAAAAAAGAGTTAGAACTAATAGCTGCATTCTTTGAAAAAGATACCAAAAATTTAAGTAACTATCAAGGAATTAAGTAAGATATTATTGGGATTGCATGAAAGTCAAGATAGTACAATATATGAACTCATAGAATTTATATTAGATGATCTTATACAATTTATAAACGTTACAGAGTTAGGAAAAGAGATTTTTCCTATAGCTACATTTTTTGATAAAAATGATATCATACGAACATTAATGGAAGAAAAAATAGATTTCTATTCTAGATCTGTAGATAATAAAGTAATAGTTAATTTTGATGAAGACATATTCAGATATCTAATAAATCTTGAAGAGTTTGATATTAACGCAGAAGATAAAAATGGTAATACACTTTTACATGCAGCTATTGATCAGGGAAAAAGTGAGGTAGTTAAATTCCTAACTTCTTATAAAAATCTTGAAGTTAATACAAAAGATTTAGGAGGAAATTCTCCTTTACATCTAGCTATCAAGAGTAATAACCCTGAAATAGTTGAAATGTTACTTTCCTATGAAAATATTAATGTCAATGAAAAAGATAAATATGGAGATACTACTTTACATAAAGCTATACGTAGTTACAACCATAAGATAATTGAAATGCTACTTCTTCGTGAAGAAATTGATGTAAATGAAAAAGATAACCAAGGAGAGACTCCTTTACATGGAGCGGTCAAGAGTAATAGACCTGAGATAGTTAAAATGCTACTTTCTCATAAAAACATGGATACTAAGCAAAAAGAAATATTTAGTTTTCTAGAAATTTCTAGAGAAGATGAAGCTAAAACTCCTATAAATGATGGAGTATCAATTTTAGGAGCATCAGAAGCAGAAAGTTACGGTGAATCACTACATAATAAGGATGCTTCTTCTTACAGCTTATAATTAAATTCAACTGCATTAACCCAATCTTTATAATACGAATGAATATAGGATAAGGTTTTTTAAAATCTTATCCTATACTAGCGTTTATAAATTCTTAAATTGAAATTATTTTCTTAATTGACTATATTATTTTTACTTGATGAGAAATAACATGACCAAAGAGAAAAAGCACTATATTTGTTCTAATTGTGGGAATACTAGCCCTAAATGGTCGGGGCAGTGCTTTGATTGTGGGGTATGGGGTAGTATTATTGAAGAAAAAGTAATTTCAAATAAGAATATTGCCAAAATAGGAAGTAAACAAGATTTCGAACAATTATCTAGTAATGTAACGGATCAAGTGCGTATTTCTACGCCAATTGGCGAGTTAGATAGGGTACTAGGCGGTGGGCTTGTGCTTGGCTCTGCTATATTAATAGGTGGCGATCCTGGTATTGGAAAATCTACCTTATTGTTGCAGCTAGTTGCCGGCAGTTTTGCTTCAAAAGTAAAATGTTTATATATAACAGGTGAAGAGTCGCTTGATCAGATAAAGCTAAGAGCTTTAAGACTAGATTTAGTTAATGATAAAACAAATATTTTAGCTGCTAATAATTTAGAAGATATTATAGCAAGCCTTGAGGCGAATAAAGGTAATATCGATTTAGTGGTTATTGACTCTATTCAAACAATCGCAACACGAGAATTAACCTCCCCTCCTGGTACTGTTTCCCAAATTCGTACATGTGCTCATGAGCTTGTTAATTATGCCAAGCAAAATAATATCATTATTCTACTTAGCTGTCACGTAACCAAAGATGGGCAGTTAGCAGGTCCTAAATTGCTTGAGCATTTAGTTGATACTGTACTATATTTCGAGGGCGATCATAATAACCATTTCCGTATTTTACGCTCTTATAAAAATCGTTTTGGCGGAGTTGGGGAAATAGGAGTGTTTGAAATGAGCAGTAGCGGGCTTATTGAGGTCACTAACCCATCCGAATTATTTTTAATGAAGCGAGAGCAGAATGTAATAGGTACGGCAATTTTTGCCGGAATCGAAGGTTCAAGACCTCTGCTAATGGAAGTGCAGGCTTTAATAGTGCCGTCAAATATGGTAACGCCTAGACGCTCTGCTGTCGGCTGGGACGTTAACAGGTTATCAATGATACTTGCGGTATTAAGTAGCAGAATAGGACTAAATCTTGCCAATTATGAAGTATATTTAAGTATTGCGGGCGGACTTAAAATAAACGAACCTGCATCGGATTTAGCGGTAGCAGCTAGCCTTATTTCCGCAGCTACAAATAAGCCTCTACCGGAGCATAGCGTATTTTTTGGTGAAATAAGCCTATCAGGTGAAATAAGAAAAACTGCCAAAGCGGAAGCAAGGATAAAAGAAGCTTTAAAGCTTGGGTTTAATAATATTATTTGTTCCAAGTCAGAAAATTTAACTCATGATTTCATATCTTCAATAGCTCACTTAAAGGATTTGAAATTATTGTTAGGTAGTTCTTAACATGCTAAATCTGTCATTATGCTTAAAGGTTGTTATATGGATCAATCTTAACCATTTTCACCCCATGACGGCATTGCTTGCGTGGATCATTTTCCCCTATCACCTCGTGGTTTGCTAACTAGGTCTATGAGTTTCGTAAATGAATCTAATAAAAAAATTTTTAATAATATCTATAATTCTAATTCCAACTCTGGTACTAGCAAATACTTATCGGCAGATAAATTATAAAATAACCCCTTTAAATGATCGTCCTGTTTCTGCTATCAAGGTTGAAACGGAAATAATAGGCGATATCGACGGTGAAGTTATTTTAGATTTACCATATGCTTGGGCTAGTGCTTCTTACTATCAGCAAATCAAAAATGTTAAGCTAGAATATCCGATCGGGAAATTAAAATTTAGAAATCAAAACTCTAATGAAGCTATTTTTAATATAGGAAAAATTAACACCATTCGCTTTAGCTATGAGATATACCAAAAAGCCAGTAACCCTTTAGATGTTCATGAAACAATAATTAGACAAAATTTAATCCATTCAACCGGTTGGGGACTTTTTGCTACTCCTAAAGATCTAAAGAAAGAGGATATAGTAGAATATAATGTTGAGTGGAATAATATTCCCAAAGCTTGGCAAACTATATCCGATTATGGCCTTAGTAAAAATATAAAATTTAAAGCTAAACAAGATGAGCTATTTAATGCTATTTATGCGGCAGGGGATTTAAGGCTTTATAAAATAGTAGATCA
Source organism: Rickettsia bellii RML369-C (assembly GCF_000012385.1). Classification (NCBI taxonomy): domain Bacteria; kingdom Pseudomonadati; phylum Pseudomonadota; class Alphaproteobacteria; order Rickettsiales; family Rickettsiaceae; genus Rickettsia; species Rickettsia bellii. The sequence goes on along the minus strand of NC_007940.1, from coordinate 355,924 downwards.
AAAAAATCCAGTTTATTTATCAATGTATGGTCAATTTGATCTGAAAGACCAAGAAATAGCTTATTATACAGATAAAATTATTAAAGATCAGCGAGCATTTTTTCATGATAATGATTTTCCATATTATTTAATAAGTTTAGTTGAGGGCGATCAACCAATGCATATGGGCGGCATAGCCTTAACTCATAGTTTTACCGCTTTTATTCCACAAGGTTTGAATATAAGCAGGATTATACGACTTTACTTGCTCATGAGCATTTGCATAATTGGATAGGTAAGAAAATACGTAATACTTCAGATTTAAATTATTGGTGGAGCGAAGGATTTACTGATTATTATTCTAGAGTTTTGACTTTGCGTTCTGGAGTTATAACTGTGGAAGAATTTGTAGAAGAATTTAACCAATTTTTTAAGGATTATTATTTATCACCAGTAATAAATGAACCTAATAGCAAAATTGAAGAAGATTCTTGGAGAAATTACGCCGTAAGTAAATTGCCTTATTATCGTGGATTTGTTTTTGCAGTTTATTTAAATAACCTTATTAAAGAAAATAATAAAAGCAAATCATTAGATAATGTTATGCTTGATTTATTTAAAACAACAAAGCAAAAAGAATTTTCTATAGATTATTTTAAACAGATCATTAAAAATTATATTCCAAAAGGAATAGATGAATATATAGAGCAAGGTAATACTATAGATTTGAGTGATTTAATGAATGTTTTACCAATTGAAAAAATAAAAATACCATTTTGTGATTTAGGTTTTGATATTAAAACATCGTTTGATGAGGGAATAATCAAAGGTATTGATATAGAAAGCAATGCTTATAAAGCAGGGCTTAGAAATGGTAATAAACTCATTGAGGTTAGCTTGCCTAAAGGTTTCGATTATTCAGATCAAATAGCTACAGTTAAAACCACTAAAGGTGAATTTAAATACAAACCCGAAAGCTCAAATAAAAAGGACATATACAGGTTTAAGCCCGACTTATCTAAAGAAGATAAGCTGAAAATCAAGAGGTTTTTTAACAGTTAATACTTCTTTCTATCGATTTTAACGGATTTTTAATAATACCGGACAGTTTTTATTAGGTTTTCAAATCGTCTGAGCTATGCGAATGAAATGATCACGGCAATCCAGGAAAAATAATTAAAAATACTTATTTTATTAGTATTTCTAACTGGCTCTAGTTCATAAATTACGGGATGACAGGGGAAAATGATCCACACAACAAAAGATACAATTTTAATTTACCTATTTGTATAGGTAAAATTCTAATTCTTCATTCTATCAATTAGAATTATCTATTCCCTTTACTCCGGTAGTTGTAGCCTTATCAAGCTGAGTATTTTTAATTTCTGCCTCAGTAAAGTCGGTATTAGTTAAGTTACTACCAGTAAAATTAGCTTGATCAATTTTAGCCGATTTAAATATACTATCCGTTAATGTAGAGTTTGAAAAGTCTGTTTTATTAACTATTGCATTAGAAAAATCGGCTTTCTCCATAGTAGAGTTTTGAATCGCTGTATTTGTTAAATTAGCATTTTTAAAAATAGCACCAGAAAAATTAACTGCGTTAAATATTAAATTACTTAAATCAAAATTTGCTAAATTCATATTTGCTAGATTAGTAGTTTTTTGTAAATCCTTTACAGAAGTGATTACTGTATTTGAAGGAAATTTACTAAAATCTTCACTATTTAAAATGATATTGCTTGCAAAGTTAGTATTAACAAAAGTCGAATTCATATAGTGGCTGTTATTTATTTGCGAATTATAGAAAGAAGAATTGTTAAATGTAATATTTGTTAAATTAGATCCTATTAAAGCTATCTGATTTAAATTTCCTGAAGTAATTTTTACATCCGAAAAATTTACGTTTTGCATTAATGTTTTAGAAAAATTTACATTACTAAACTGACTATTGCTTATATTTGAGTTTGATAATTCACTATTATTTAAGTCGGTATTAATTACTGTGAACTGCTTAACATCATTATTGCTAAAGATATTATTAGTCCAACTTAAATTGTTGAAAGTAATATTTACCCCAGCCATTTTATTAAGCCTTGCAAAATTAGCGTTACTATTTTTTATCGATAAATTATTAAACTTAATATCATTTAGGCTTACATTATTTAATAAGCTAGTATCTACTTTAAACTGAGTTAAAGTAGAGCCGCTAATTACACTACTTTGTAAATCACATTTAACTATACTGATATTTTGCAGGGTTGAACCTTGAAAAGTAGTATAAGAAAAAATAGAGTTATTAGCCTGTACATTGTTAAAATTTATCTCATTAAATATACTTTGTGTAAAATTAGAATCCTTAATTATTACGGCAGTTAATTTCGCTCTACTTAAGTCGCTAGATTCAAAATAATTATTAGTAAAATTAGTATTATTTATGATACTCCCCTCTAAATCTGCACCATAAAATATTGAATTTTCTATATTAGTATTTTTAAAACTATTGCTTTTAAGAACGGCTTTTTGAAAATTAACCCCATCAAGAGTATTGTTATTCCATAATATATTTTCAAGCTTAGCATTTTCAAAATTTACATTTTTAATAGTAGTTTTACTAAAAGCAGTATTACTAAAATTTGCCTGAACAAAATTTATATCTTGCAGAGTAATATTATCAAAAATAGAGCCTTGGAAGTCAGAGTTATACCCTGAAACATTTTGTATTGTCCCATTTGCAAAATTACTTTCTTGTATGATAGCATTTGTTAAGATAGCTTTTTGTAAATTAGCTCCAGTAAAATCAGCACGTAATATTTCGCATGAAGTTAAATCTACCTCTGATAAATCTTCGTCTATTAATTTTACTCCAATTAGTTTTAATCCTCTTAGATTTGAACCAAATTGTCCTTTAAGGTTAACTTTAAGGTTTTTAGCATTTTGTGATATTATGTAATTCCTAATTACAGTACTTTGGTTATCAGTTAGTAAACCATTCGCATCACGTGTAGGTTCAGAGCAGTTAGTTAAGAATAGCGAAAAAGTAAATACTAGAAGTAGGTTAGGCGTTTGCTTCTTCATATTCCTCCTCGTTTATTCTGCCTGTCGGAGGTATATGCAAGCTTAATAGTTTTAATTTACGATGCAATGCTGATCGCTCCATACCGACAAATGAAGATGTTTTCAAGATATTATTATTAAAACGACTCATTTGTGCTGATAGATATTGGCGTTCAAAAACTTCTCTAGCTTCTCTAAGGGGCATAGATAGCATATCAAAGCTATCTTCAAGTTTAGTTAAATTAACGCTGTTTGCTAGAATCTCTGAAGGTATCATATAGGGTTTAATGATTTCATTATTTCCTGAAGTGATAGGATTCATAATTAAAGTCCACTCAACAACGTTGCGTAATTGTCTAATATTACCAGGCCATTCGTAAGATTGAAGTGCAGCAATAGTTTCATCAGCAAAAACACGTTCCTTTAAACCTGAGAATTTTGAAAGTTGTTTAACAAAATATTTGACTAGCAGTGGTATATCTTCTTTTCTCTCAAATAATGATGGTACTTTTAATGACGATACATTTAGGCGATAATATAAATCTTCTAAAAACCTACCATTATTAACCTCTTCTTGAATATTTTTAGAAGTGCCAGTGATGATTTTTATGTCAACTTTGACAATTTTCCCACAAGGTTTTTTAATAGTATGATCTTTTAAAAATTTTAATAATTTTATTTGAATTGGAACTGGGATATTACTAACTTCGTCTATATATAAAGTGCCGTTATTAGCAAACTCTAAAATAGTAGGTCGTTTGTTACTGTTATTATTGCTTTCTTGTTTTTCTGCTTCACCGAATAACTCTTGATTGATTTTCTCTAAAGTCATGCATGTAGGGCTGAAAATAATGAATAGATTATTAACTCTCTTTGATTTTTTATGAATTAACCTTGCTGTTAACTCTTTACCACTACCTACTTTACCATGAATCATAATACGACTACTGGAGCTTGCCGCTTTGTCTATTTCTGCTTTATATTTTAAAGTAATAGTGGAGTTGCCTACTAGCTCAGTCTTATCTATAACTTTTGATTTTAAATCTATATTCTCACGTTTTAGCTTTGTAACTTCACAAGCTCTTTTGAGTAAAATAACTAGCTTATCATTATTAAAAGGTTTTTCTATATAGTCGTAAGCTCCCATTTTTATAGCATTTACTGCTGTCTCTATTGTACCATGACCACTAATAATTATTACTGGCATTAAAGGGTAGCGTTTTTTAATCACCTCTAAGATACCAAGACCATCCATCTCACTTCCTTGAAGCCAAATATCAAGTATCACCGCAGATACTGGCTTTTCAGCAAGTATTTTAAGAGCTTGCGTACTATTAGCTGCAACTTTAGGATTAAAACCCTCATCCTTTAAAATTGCAGCAATGATATTCCGTATATCTTCTTCATCGTCTACTATTAAAACATCTATCAGTGACATTATGACTTACCCTAAAATGTTGACATAAATATATACGTTAATGCCGAATCTAAAAGAAAGCAACATTTTTTTATAACATTTTTGTCACAATGTTTATGGATAGTTTAATATTTAGGTAAAATATGACAATTTGTTAGGTTATTATAAGATGTCATCCCGTGATCAAGTTACGGGATGACAGGAGTTGCGTGATGAAAATCTTCAACAAATAATATTTATGATCTTTTTAGGAACAAGAATAATTTTTTTAGGCTCTTTGCCTTCTAAAAATTTTTGAACTTTCGGTAAGTTAATAGCAATTTGCTTTATTTCATCTTCACTTGCGGATGTATTAAACTCATAAGTATCACGAAGTTTGCCGTTAACCTGAACTGCTATAACATATGTGTCTAGCTCTAGCATCGATTCATCAAAAGTAGGAAATGCCGCATTATATAAAAATGTTTTATGACCAAGCTTTTGCCAAATTTCTTCTGTAATATGCGGGATGAATGGATTTAATAGCTGAATTAATACATTAAAGCCGTGTTTTGCGTTCTGCACGTCAATTTCTTCTTTATTTATCTCGCTCGATATAGCATTAAAAAGTTCACGCATACGTGCTATTGCTCTATTTAAAGCAAAATGTTTTATATCCTCAGCAACATGCTTGATAGTGAAATGGATTAACCTCTTTAATTCTTTATTAGTATTTTTATTATCTGAAAGCTTTATTATCGTTTCTTGCATCTGTTCAAGTTTATTGATAAAACGTGCACTCCCCTCAATACCGCTTGCTGACCATTCTAAATCTTTTTCCGGTGGGCTGTCAGATAATACGAAAAATCTTATTGCATCTGCACCATATTGCTGTTGCATAGTTTCAAGATCAATGAGGTTCTTTTTGGATTTACTCATTTTCTCGATGCGACCTTGTGTAACCAAACCGCCATTTTCTTTATGGAAAAATTCATTACCTTTTTTAATTACTTCTTCAGGATATAGCCAATTATTATGCTCGTCTTTATAAGTAGCGTGCAGCACCATACCTTGCGTGAATAATCCTTTAAAAGGTTCACGGACGCTAACATAATCCTGCTCATTCATTACCTTAGTAAAAAATCTTGCATATAATAAATGCATTACCGCATGTTCAATGCCGCCAATATATTTATCAACTGGCAACCAATAATCGCAAGCTTTTTTATCAGTCATTTCTAGAGCTTGGCTATTACAATATCTTGTGAAATACCAAGAAGATTCAAAGAATGTATCAAAAGTATCGGTCTCACGAATAGCAGGCTTGCTACATTTTGGACAGTTAACATGCTTCCAAGTTGGGTGATTGTCTAAAGGATTGCCATGACCATCAAATTTCACGTCATCAGGTAGCGTAACCGGTAAATCCGAGTCAGGTACAGGTACTAAACCGCAAGAATCACAATGAATTATAGGGATAGGACAGCCCCAAAAACGTTGTCTTGAGATCCCCCAATCTTTCAGGCGATAATTTATTGTGCGTTTGCCTATGCCTAATTTCTCAAATTCTTCTATGACTCTTTGCTTAGCTTCATTAGTAGATAAGCCATTTAGAAAACCAGAATTAATAATTATTCCATCTTCAGTATAAGCAGCTTTCTGCACATCAGTATCTGCTTCAATTACCTGCTTTATAGGTAAATTTATTTTAACAGCTAACTCATGGTCACGTTGATCATGAGCAGGACAGCCAAAAACTGCACCTGTGCCGTAATCCATCAACACGAAATTAGTAATAACAACAGGTAAAGTTATATTTGAGTCAAAAGGATGAACAACGTAAAGACCGGTAAATATTCCCTCTTTCTCAGCTTTGTCAAATTCAGCAGAGCCGGTTATATTAGAGCATTTAGCGATAAAATTTTCTATTTCAGGAGTTTTAGAAACTAATTTTTCTATTATTGGATGGTTAAAAGCAATACCAACAAAGCTAGCTCCAAAAATAGTTTCAGGCTTTGTTGAGAAAACCTCTATAACATCTTCATTATCTTTAATTTTGAAACGAAAGTTAGCACCTACAGATTTACCGATCCATTTTTCTTGCATAGAGCGGACTGCTTCAGGCCACTCCGTTAAATTTGGAATCTCATTCAATAACTCTTCAGCATAATTCGTGATTTTTAAGAACCATTGCTTTAAATAACGCTTTTCAACTATCGCACCTGAACGCCAACCACGCCCATCAACAACCTGTTCGTTTGCAAGTACAGTATTATCAACCGGATCCCAGTTAACAAGAGATTCTTTTTGATAAGCAAGATTTCTTTCATAAAGCTCTAAGAAGAATTTTTGCTCATGTTTATAATAATCAGGGTCGCAACTATTTATTTCTCTAGACCAATCATAAGAAAAGCCCATCGATTTCAGCTGCTTTTTCATATTCTCGATATTCGAATAAGTCCACTCTTTTGGGTGAGAGTTGTTTTTTATTGCTGCATTTTCTGCCGGCAAGCCGAAAGAGTCCCAGCCCATAGGATGAAGTACGTTAAAGCCTTGCATGGTCATAAATCTAGCAACTACATCGCCTATAGAGTAATTACGTACGTGACCTACGTGAATCTTACCGGATGGGTAAGGTAGCATCTCTAAAACATAATATTTAGGTTTGCTGCTTTCATTTGGTACTTCAAAGGCTTTTTCTTCTTGCCAAATTTGTTGCCATTTCTGTTCGATATTCATGTTTTTTTATTTCTTTTGGTATGTATGTCATTCTGTGTGGATCGAAAAACGCCTCGATGTCATACCGTGGCTTGTCCACGGTATCCAGAAAATAATAAAAAATACTAATTTTATTAGTATTTTTAACTGGATCCCGTGAATAAATCACGGGATGACAGGAGTGGGAATGACATATCATTTCGCACTATTAATATATATTTCCCTTGCTTTTCTTAGAATTTTGTCTTCAAGTGTGATAGCAAGATTCGAAGTATTTTCATTCATTACCCATTGTTTATTCTTCAGCACTTCTTCAAATACTTTTACTTCAATTGCGTCTGGATGTATCACATCATCCTTAATAAATATGTTTATTTTAAAACGAAAATTGGGTGTAGCGGGAGGGCTATACCATTCTGTAATGATAACGCCACCATTTGAGTCAGCTGATGCAAGAGGAATAAAACTTAGAGTGTTTATTGATGCTTGCCATAGATATTTATTAATTGAGCAACCAGCTGCTTTAGTAGATTCATTTTTAATTCTACCTGGTCTAAAAACTAGTCCTTCTTCCCCAGCTATTGAACCTACTTCATCCCATTTCTGTTCTTGTTCGCTTTTGGGATAATCGTCAGCCAAAATAATATTATTTCCTACACTGAATACGATAAAAATTGCTGCAAAAAATAGTTTTATATTTTTGTTCATAACCGGCATTTATTTGAAAGTTTACTTGTGGGAAATAATAAAGAAGGTTTATTGATTAGTCAAAAATTATTTTATTTTTATATCAGCTCTTAGTGCTAACATTTTTTCAGTTATAGTATTTTTAGCTTCAGAACTGCAACTTTTAATAGACCTAGCAGATACAAGCCATAGGGTGACAATAAAGAATAGGTAAAAATATATGAAAAAAATAATCTACAGCAATCAAACTTTTGACAATATAGAAATAAAATCCTCAACTAATAGTGAAGTAGTAATTACCGGCTATGCAAGTGTCTATAACATTGCTGATCATCATAATGATTTAATAGTTAAAGGGGCTTTTGCGAATGTTGTTTATCAAAATATAAAATTTCTCTGGCAGCATGATAGCAAAAAACCTATCGGGATTATAAGTCATCTTATAGAAGATGATCACGGTTTAAAAATGGAGGCAGTGATAAATAATAAGGTTAAAGCTGGTCGTGAAGCAATAGAGTTAATAAAGCAAGGTGCGATAGATGGTTTATCGATCGGCTTTTATATAAAAAATTCGGTTTTTAATGATGCAAAACAAAGAGTAATTACCGAAGCTGATCTGTTAGAAATAAGTATTGTTACTTTTCCTGCTAATCAAAGTGCTAAGATTTTATATATCACTAAAGGACAAGAGGTAGAGAGTAATACGGAGTATTCGAATCAAATCACTGAATTACAAGAAAAAGTCCATAATATCCAAAATATTTTAGAAAGACCAAATAATATAAATATCGAAGATCAAGAACAAAAAACAGCTTTTATTAATTATGTCCGTAAAGGTGAAGAAAATAGCTTTACCCAAAAATCATCTTTAAATAGCGGTGCTGAAGCAGGCGGATTTTTAATATTACAAACCCTGTATAATAGTATCATTACAGAAGTAAATGCCAGATCGCCTATGAGGCAACTCGCTTCAATTGAAACAATCTCTACAAATGCCCTTGATATAATAAGCGAAGATGGCAAATTTAATAGTGGCTGGATTGGTGAAGTAGAAGCAAGAGATGAAACAAATGCAGCAAAATTAAAGCAACAACGAATATTTGTTCATGAGTTATATGCCCAGCCGAAAGCTAGCCAAGCTCTACTTGATGATGCAACTATTAAAATAGAAACTTGGCTAAGTGAGAGATTACGAGATAGCTTTGTCAAAGCAGAAAATGAGGCGTTTATAAATGGTGATGGGGTAAAAAAACCGAGGGGTATCTTGTCACCTGATCATGATAAAATCGAAAAAGTTAAAATGGGTAATAAAATTACAACAGATAACTTATTAGATTTTATAAATTCTCTCAAAGAGGAATATTTAGCCAATGCCACGCTGCTAATGAACAGGGCTACCCTATCAGAAGTGCAGAAACTTAAAGATAATCAAGGGCGTTTTATCTGGCAGCAATCTCTTTCCGAGTCCTTTAAGCAAACTATATTCGGTATTCCCGTGGTTTGTAGCTCCAACATGAAACCAGTTGATAAAGATACAGCAGCTATTGCAATAGGTGACTTTAAATCAGGCTACAAAATAGTAGATAGAAGCGGTATTAATATCATGCGTGATCCCTACACCGAAAAGCCTTTTGTTAAATTTTATGCGGTGAAAAGAGTTGGGGGGGGATGTGGTTAACCCAGAGGCTATTAAAGATAGGAGTTTTTAATTAAGAAAGTATGCACAGGTAAATACATTATGTTCAAAAAAAATAATTTTCAGATTACTAAGATATTTCCGCAAGAAGTGTGGAGTTTAGAACAGGTCAAAAATTACATGCGGGTGGAAGCAAATTATGATATGATGATTTGATATTAGGTTTGATTGACGCAGCGATAACAGCAGCTGAAAATTTTACTAAGCTGAATTTCATATCTAAACAAATAAAATTTGTTTGCAATATTTATGGCAAAAGAGAATTTTTATTAAAATATAATCCTGTGCTTAGAATATTAAAAGTAACAAAAAAATTTAAAGATCAGGAAAATGAAATAACTCTCGATGATTATGTAATAGATCAAAATATTTTAGCTTTGACTAAATCCTTAAATAATGAAGAGCTTACAGTGGAATATATAAGCGGTTACGATAAAGATAATATTCCGCATGCCATAAAGCACGGAATTATGCTGCATATAGCCGAGATGTATGACCGGCAAGCACAAAATTGCGTAGGTCTCTCTAAGGAGGTGAAAAACCTGTATTTACCTTACAGAAATATAAGAATGTGAGGGGTTGAAATATGCAAAAAACAGCTATAAGAAATTTTAGGCATCAGATTAAGTTCTTAGAAAATATTACGCTAGAGCCTATGGAAGAAGATAGATGGATAGAAAAGCTCACCGTTTATGCTGAGATTATACCTTTATGTGATAATAAATTTTTAGCATTAGAGAATATAAGCTTTGGGCATGTAATAACGGAAGGGTATTTTTTATTTAAAATAAGATTTATCAAAAATATTACGACCAAAATGCGTATTATATTTAAAGAGCGAGAATTTGAGATTAAGCGAGTTATTAATGTTGAAGAAAAAGGCAAATTTTTAAATATTATAGCACTGGAATATGTATCATGATTTTATCTATAATTTTCAATTAAGTTTGTATAAATTACTTATAAACGATAATGATATAAAAACTAAAGTTAATAGGATATATTTTTCAATAGTTCAGGATGCAAAATATCCATTTTTACTTATTAATATATTAAATGTTAATGATATATCAACTAGAGTACAAAATATAGTGCAGTTAGAGTTTGAAATATGTATTTTTACTAATGATAAGAATCGTAATATGGCATTAAAGCTTGCAAGTGAAATAGAGGATAAAATAAAGCATCATTCATTTGAAAATGTTGCAGGAATAAAAGCCAATAAAATCGAGTTCCAAGCTAGTAAAGATTTAGTGAGTAACAAATTAGTAATGAATTACCAGACATTGTTGAAAAGTCCTTTATGTCATGCCGTGACTTGATCACGGCATCTAATAAAATAAATAAAAATACTAATATTAGTATTTTTAGCTGGACCCCGTGGACAAGCCACGGGGTGACATTGGAGATGAAGCAAAAAATAGGAGGATAAAATGCATTTAATCGCAGGGCTAGATATAAGTAGCCTATTAAAATCAAGGAATAAATTTGAAGAATTCCGTAAACATTTAGATACTGAGCAGAATAAGGCAGGCAGTATTCAGGCTTTTGAATTTTCTTATGAATTAGCTTGGAAAACAATGAAACACTTTTGTGAAAAATCCGGTAAAACCCCTTATATTTTAAAGGATGTATTTCGTGAAGCAGCGGTTAGTGGTTTGATTTCAGATCCAACAAGATGGTTTAAGTTTATAGACATAAGAGAATTCTCAGATGATTTAGAAAATTCTGAAAAAGTCATAGAAATTTTTGATGATTTTTCCAATGCTCTAAGTGATCTTGTAAGTAATTTAGATAAATATAATAAAGATGTTAATGTTGTTCCCGCGTGAGGCTTGCCCGTGTGGATCGAAAAACGCTTTCGGTGTTATTTGTATTGTTGCGTGGATCATTTTCCTCTGTCACCCCGTGGCTTGACCACGGGGTCCAGTATAAAGCGAGATAAATCGAGCTTTTCATATTTATATTTTTTAAGTACTGGATCCCGTGGACGAGCCACGGGATGACACCAAGCGTGCTTTTCGAGCCATGCAGCAAACCTTACACAAGGATGACATCACACATATAAATTTAGGTATTTTATGAATTTTCATGATATCCGTATGCCGGAATTTATCGAGAGCTTTGCGGTTGGAAAGCCTGAATTTGCTACCTCTCATGTTATGACTAAATCCGGTAGAGAAGCAAGGCATTTAGACCGCAAAAATGTTTGTCAGAAATATTTAATTAAAAACGCTAAACTAAGTGCAGCTGAATTTGAGCAATTTAATAGTTTCTTCAAAGCAAGGCGGGGTAGTAACTTTGCTTTTAGATTTAGAGACTATGCTGATTATAAAGTGACTGAAGGGATTATTGCAAAAGGGAATGGTAACTTAAATAAATTTCAGCTAAAGAAAATATATGCCGATCCTATTTTGCCATATGAAAGAGTAATTACTAAGCCTGTTAATAATAGTGTTACATTATATATTAATAATGTCAGAACTATGGGAATAATAGATTATAATGACGGGGCTATAACTTTACCAAATCCTCTAAATCAGGATGAAATTTTAACAGCAGATTTTGTTTTCGATGTAGCAGTTAGATTTATTGTAGATAGCTTTGAGTATTCTTATTGTAGTGATGGCTCTATAGAGTTATCAGATATAGAATTGATGGAAGTAATAGTATGAGTATTTTAATTAAAAAGATAATTACAAAGTTAGAAAATTTTGCTTATTGCTTTCAAATTAAGTTAGCAAATGGTAAGGAATTAAATCTAACGGGTAGCGATCATATTATAAAAAATGAAGATATAATTTTTTTACCTAATTCTGGTTTGGAGCTAAAAGAAGCAGAATTTAACGATTCAGCACAAAATCAAGTAATTATTGAGGGTATTTTTGAAGAAAAAGGCATTACGGCAGAAATGGATTTAAATAATGCTGCTGTTAAAATAATATTACATAATAATGGCGTTTTTGAGCATTTTATTACATATTATTGCACTTTATACACAAAATATGATTTGAACTTTAAAATGCACTTAAAGCCTGAAACAATAAAATATAACCAAACTATAATTAATAGATATAGTAAAACATGCAGAGTGAGTTTTGGAGATAATAAATGCAAAGTAGATAAAACCTTATATAGCGGAGTATATAAGATTAAAGAAATTCTAAAAGAAAGTTTAAGAATAGAAAATTTAGATAAAGAAAATGGCTATTATAACGGTGGTCAAATTATATTTTGTGATAATAATTTTAGTAGTAAAGTTTTAAGTAGTTTCGGTGATTTGTTTATATTAGAAGACGTTATACCTGATTATGCTAAGGGTGCTAGAGAAGTAAAAATTATATTAGGATGTGATAAAAATTTTATAACTTGTTGCAATAAATTTAATAATGCTATAAATTTTAGAGGCGAACCACTAATACCTGAGAAAGATTTTATAAATTCACATTTAATATAATAATGAAACAACGCTTTATAAAAGTGATTTTTAATGAATTAAAGACTATATTCAAAACAAGCAACAATATAGAGCAAAAGAAAGAAGTAGCATTGTTTGACTATTTTGAGGTAGTAAGAGATAATTTAGCATGTACGTTTCAAAAAATAATAAGAGAATATGAAAGAGACTAAAAGTTTTTTTACAAAAAATAATAGATTAAACAAAGGCTATGCTAAGAATTTTCATTCTAATGAAATAGATAAAAATTTTTATCGTAAAAAATTTGAGCATATATTGCCGCCAATTGATACAGTTACTGAATATGAAAATATTTATCCAGGTACTTTGGAAAAGTTAGTGAATATGGCACAAAAAGAGCAAGCTCATAAACATGAGATAGAATTACAAAATTTAAAAATAAAGGAAAAAGTTGCTAAATTAACTAGAATTTGTCTAACAATATTTGGTATTGTCGCTGTATTAGTATTCGGTATTTGTTTAATTATATCTTTCCCATTTTTTTAATAGAATATATAAAAATAAAGATAAAATATTTTATTTACTTGTAATTTAGAGTAAAATAAGTTAAATGCAATATAAAACAACATAAGACGGAGTAGTTTTATTTCTAAAAATAATTTTCCTAAAGCTAATAGAGAAATCAGAGCTAGAGAGGTTCGTTTAGTAGGCGAAAATGGCGAGATGCATGGCATCGTAAATATTAGGCAAGCACTTGATATGGCTGAAAGAGTTGGTCTTGATTTGGTTGAGATATCGCCTAATGCTGATCCTCCTGTATGTAAAATTTTAGATTTCGGTAAATTTAGGTACGAAAGCAAAAAGCGTTTGCATGAAGCACGTAAAAAGCAAAAAATAGTCGTACTTAAAGAAATGAAATTCAAACCTAATATTAGTATAGGTGACTTTGAAACTAAACTAAGGAAAATAAAAGAATTTCTAAAAGATGGTGATAAAGTAAAAATCTCTTTATGGTTTAAAGGTAGAGAAATTCTTCATAAGGATGTTGGTGAGGAATTATTTAAACGTATAGAAGTAGGATTAGAGGGACTTGCTAAGATCGATCAGCAAGCTAAAATGGAAGGCAAACAAATGATAATGATAGTTAGCCCTGACAATAAGGTGTGATGGGGGCGTAATCCTGTCATCTCGTGACTTGACCACGGGATCTCAGGACACGGATTGTGATACAAGATACCGCAATCAAGTTGCGGTATGACAAATACTACGCAAAGAAGACGACAATAAAAACAATCAAAACTATAATAAATTATGCCAATCAAACTTTTAATGCCTGCTTTATCTCCAACTATGACGGAAGGGAATTTAGCAAGGTGGTTAAAAAAAGAAGGGGATAAAATCAATCCCGGAGAAGTAATCGCTGAAATCGAAACCGATAAAGCAACTATGGAAGTGGAGGCAGTGGATGAAGGCACTCTTGCTAAAATAATTATTCCTCAAGGTAGTCAGAACGTGCCTGTGAATTCGTTAATAGCGGTATTAATCGAAGAGGGGGAAGAATTATCCGGAATTGAAGAATTTATAGCGAAAAATAACAGTAACTCACCTAAAAAAGAAGAAATATCAAAACCTGCTGAAACTATAGCTCCTCAGAACGTTAAGGAAGAGAATATTACGACCGCTTCAGATCAAAACAATATTAAAGTGTTTGCTTCACCGCTTGCTAAAAGACTCGCAAAAATCCAAAATGTCAGAATTGAAGAAATTAAAGGCAGTGGACCGCATGGCAGAATAATCAAACAAGATGTGTTATCACATAAAGGCGGCTCAAAAGCCTTAAGTAATAAGATAGTTAGTAGAAATCCTGAAGAATATCGTTTAGCACCTAATAACAATATACGTAAAATTATAGCTAAGCGTCTTCTTGAATCAAAACAAACAGTTCCACATTTTTATTTATCAATAGAATGTAATGTTGATAAGTTACTAGATATAAGAGAAGATATTAATAAGTCTTTTGGTGATGATAAATCCGCAAAAATATCAGTAAATGACTTTATTATCCTAGCTGTTGCTAAAGCTTTGCAAGAAGTACCGAACGCTAATGCATCGTGGGGGGATGATGCTATTAGATACTACAATAATGTTGATATTTCAGTAGCGGTAGCGATCGAAAATGGACTTGTTACTCCGATAATTAGAAATGCTGACCAGAAAAATATTGTAGATCTGTCTAGTGAAATGAAAGGACTAATCAAGAAAGCTAGAGAAAATAAATTAACTCCCGAAGAATTCCAAGGCGGAGGGTTTACTATTTCAAATCTTGGTATGTATGGTATTAAAAATTTCAATGCTATAATTAACCCGCCGCAAAGTTGTATAATGGGCGTTGGTAGTAGCTCAAAGCGTGCTATAGTCAAAAATGATCAAATAAGTATAGCAACAATTATGGACGTAACTCTTTCTGCTGACCACAGAGTAGTAGATGGAGCAGTTGGAGCAGAATTCTTAGCTGCATTTAAGAGGTTTATAGAAAGCCCTGCTTTAATGTTGTTGTATACTCGATGAACTTCAAA
Organism: Rickettsia bellii RML369-C; assembly: GCF_000012385.1. NCBI lineage: Bacteria > Pseudomonadati > Pseudomonadota > Alphaproteobacteria > Rickettsiales > Rickettsiaceae > Rickettsia > Rickettsia bellii. The sequence goes on along the minus strand of NC_007940.1, from coordinate 340,397 downwards.
AATTGGCTACGTCGTCCTATAAGTACTCTGGTGCTCACGTACCAAGCGTACGCTCCGCTCCTCGTCTTATGGACTCCTTGCTTTTTTTGAAGTTGATCTTCGTCTACCTATGCTTTATTAAATAGTAATAAGCAACCTTACCACAAACAAATCACAAATAAAATAATATGAATATTTCAAGCTTTTCGGACAATCTGACAAAAATTTTAGGTAAATATGAGGATTTAAGTGAAAAACTATCCTCAGGAATAGGAGGGGAAGAATTTGTTAAAGCTTCCAAGGAATATGCTGACCTTGAAGATATTGTCCAAAAAATTAAAGAATATAACAAAGCTAAGGCTGAACTTGAAGAGGCAAATAATTTTAAGCAAGAGCCTAGTTTAGATAAGGCAACTCTAGAAATGATTGAGGAAGAAATACGCAATCTTGAAGATTCCTTGCCAACTCTTGAGCGTTCTGTAAAAATAGCTTTACTACCAAAAGATGAAGCAGATAGTAAAAGTGCTATTATTGAAATTAGAGCAGGCACAGGCGGTGAAGAGGCAGCACTTTTTGCTGCTAAGCTGTTTAATATGTATCAAAGATATGCGGAATTAAAAGGCTGGCGTTTTGAGATATTATCTATTGATGAGACAGGCATAGGGGGATACAAAGAAGTTTCAGCATCTATAAAAGGTAAAGATGTATTCTCTAAACTCAAATTTGAATCAGGAGTCCATAGAGTGCAGCGTGTTCCAGAAACTGAATCGCAGGGGCGTATTCATACCTCGGCTGCTACTGTTGCTGTACTTCCTGAAGTAGAAGATGTTGATATTAAACTTGAAGAAAAAGATTTAAGAATTGATACTTATAGAGCTTCGGGAGCAGGAGGGCAGCACGTTAATACAACTGACTCTGCTGTCCGAATAACACATATACCTACCGGTATTACTGTAGCACTACAAGATGAAAAATCCCAACATAAAAACAAAGCTAAAGCATTAAAGATCTTACGTGCTAGAATATATGAAGAAGAACGTAGGAAAAAAGATCAAGAAAGAGCCAATAATAGACGTAAGCAAATAGGCTCTGGGGATCGTTCAGAGCGTATACGTACTTATAATTTTCCACAAGGACGTGTATCGGATCATCGAATAAATCTTACTCTTTATAAAATAGATGAGGTGATTAACGGACAGTTAGATGAATTTATTGAGGCTTTAATTGCAAATGATGAGGCTAAGAAGCTTTCAGATATATAAAGGGTTCATATGGGTAAACGTAAACTATTGAAAGAATCTCAGAATAAAACAAGCAAAGAGTTATCAAAAGAAAGATTAGAAATTAGAAGATTACAGTTTAAAGCAGAAAAACTTGGTTTTAAAAATTCTGATAATAAAGAAGAACTTTTATCAGCCTATGCAGGTTACAGAGAAGAGAAATCAGCAAAGAAAGCTGGATTTATTGATAAAGATGGTAAGGGAGATAAAACAGCGTATAGAAAATATTTACGAGCAGGAGCAGCAAAGAAAGCTGGGCTTATTGATAAAGAAGGTAATGGGGATATAAAAGCTTATGATAAGTACCTCAGAAAACAAACTGCGAAAAATGCTGGATTTATAGATAAAGATGGCGAAGCTGATATAAAAACTTATAATAAATATACAAGAAAACAAGCGGCAAAGAAAGCCGGATTTATAGGTAAAGATGGCGATGTGGATCTAAAAAATTATAATAAATATATATTAGAACAAACTGCAAAAAATGTCGGATTTATTTACAATGGTAAAGGAGATATTAATGCTTATAAGAAACACTTAAGAGAACAAAAAATAAAAAAAATAGAAAATGATAATTGTCTAAATATAAATTATTTAGACATGGAAGAGGAAAGCTATTTAATTTTAGCTGGAATGAGTCAAGAATTTAGTTCTAAAATTATATGAAAAATAGAACAAATCTATAAGAGGTGAAGTATGGATAAAGCTGAAAATGATATAACGATATATACATTGATCCTCAAGGTAGAATGTCTAGCGTTTCAATTGGAAATGTAAGAATAGAAAAAGCTGATTCTAATAACAGTTTAAATAGTAATGAATTAAACTTGTTAAATGAAATAGAAAAGAAAAAAGATAACTATAATGATGAAGATTTAGAAATAATTAGTATCACTGCTGATACAGACTCATTAAAAGAGCACAAGGATAGTGATAATAATAGTCAAACAAAAATTTTAGATTCGGAAAAGGAAAGTGATTGTGGCACGTTTGATTGTATGGGTAAAAATGATGATTTTTGTTGTATAATTACCTAACATCATATGGAAACGTTTAAACAATTTAGGTAATTAATGAAATCGCAAGCATCTATAAATGGTAAAATATGGCAGCGTAGAAGCGTTAACGAGGAAATAGTCATAGAATTATGCCGTAGTTTTAAAATCAGTGATTTGCTTGCTAGAATGATATCTTTAAGGATTGATGATATAGCTAAGGCAGAAGATTTTTTAATGCCGAAAATCAAAAATTTGCTTCCCGATCCTTTCCATCTGCTTGATATGCAAAAGGCAGTAGATAGAGCTATTAAAGCTATCTTAAGTAAGCAAAAAATATGTATATTTGCTGATTATGACGTCGATGGTGCTACTTCGTCAGCATTACTTAAAAATGTTTTCAAAGATTTAAATATTGTTTGTGATATTTATGTCCCTGATCGTATAGCTGAAGGGTACGGTCCTACTCCTTCTGCTATGCAAAAAATTAAAGATAACGGCACTGAATTATTAATAACAGTTGATTGTGGTGCGATGGCTCATGAAGCCTTGAAATACGCAAAGGATGCAGGGCTTGACGTAATCGTTATTGATCATCATATAGCTACTGAAATATTACCTGAAGCAGTAGCTATAGTAAACCCGAATCGTGTTGATGAGACAAGTGAATGTAAACATCTTGCAGCTGTAGGGGTTGCTTTTTTATTTGCAACTGGGATATTATCAGATTTAAAGAGGCAAAATTATTTTGAGAAAACTCTTCCGCCTAATTTGATGAAATATTTGGATTTGGTGGCTCTTGGTACTGTATGCGATATGGTAAAGCTTATTGGGTTAAATCGTGCTTTTGTATCGAGCGGCTTAAAGATAATGCATCAAAGGCAAAATATCGGTATTAAAACGTTATATGATATGGCAGGGCTTAATGAAATCCCAAAATGCTATCATTTAGGTTTTATTTTAGGTCCGCGTATTAATGCCGGTGGTAGAGTAGGAAAATCAAGTTTAGGTGCTAATCTATTATCTACCAATTGCTCTAATGAAGCTCTTAAATTAGCTGAAGAGCTTGAGAAACATAATAATGAACGTAAAGTCATTGAAATGCTGATGATAGAAGAAGCAATGGAAATGGCTAAGACACAGCAAGATAATAGTTTATTATTTATTGTTAAAGAAGGATGGCATCCCGGTGTTATAGGTATTGTTGCAGGAAGACTTAAAGAGAAGTTTGATAAGCCGGTAGCAGTTATAGCCCTAAATGACGGAATTGGTAAAGCATCCTGTCGCTCTATTTTAGGTATTGATTTTGGTGCTGAGATTATTAATGCTAAAGTCAAAAATTTACTAATTACAGGCGGAGGACACGCCATGGCAGCAGGTTTTACAGTAGCTGCCGAAAAAATACAAGAATTACAAGAATTCTTAAACAACGCTTTTAGAATTAGTCTAAATAGACTAGAAAATTATAAGCAAGCAGAATATGATCTTGATTTAAGTCTTAGTAGCGTCCACTTACCTTTAATGGAGGAATTAAGTACTTTGGAGCCTTTTGGTCAAGGTAATTATGAACCTATATTTAAATTTGATAATTTATTTGTATTAAAAGCGGATATAGTGGGAAGTAAGCATATTAGATGCTTGTTTGCTCCGAATAAAAAAAGTTCCAGTAGTAAAGCATTACAAGCTATTGCTTTTAATTCGTTAGGTACTTCATTTGAAGAGGTATTACTTAGTCCTAAAGCACATAATATTTCTGTATTAGGAACATTAAAGACAAATAATTGGCAAAATAATTACACTATTCAGTTAATTATAAAAGATGTAATAATAACTTAAAAATGATGTTTATGAGCAATTTTAAAAAAATAAAAGATGCTTCTACAAAAATTTCAAAAGATTTAGCCAAAGTCGAAGAGCATTATCAAAACTATCCCCATCCATTTAGAGATCCAAATCAAGAAAAAGAACGTTTGCTTACTGTTTGCGGTGAGTTTTTAGGAGAGTTAAATCATTTTTTATATAAAGGTAAAGAAAATTTTGATAATGGTTTTAGATGTTTAGTAGTTGGTGGCGGCACAGGTGATTCGGCTATTTATCTTGCAGATCAGCTGAAAAATAAAAATGCCGAGATAATATATTTGGATTTAAACAAGTCTAGTATGGAAGTAGCACAAAAACGTGCTGAAATACGTGGTCTTAAAAACATCAAATGGGTTAACGATTCTATATTAAATATACCTAATCTAAAACTTGGAAAATTTGATTACATAAATTGTACCGATGCACTTAATCATTTAGCGAATCCCGATATGGGATTAAAAAATCTAAAGGATTCTTTAAAGCCAAAAGGTGGTATGGGTTTGATGGTATACGCAAAATATGGTCGTACCGGTGTTTATCAGATTCAAGATTTAATGAATATGGTGAATAAAGATGCTAAAAGCCGTGTCGAAGAGGTGATAAACGGAAAATTAATTTTAGATAATTTGCCTGCTACTAATTGGCATAAAAGAGGTTGGGAATTATTTTCAAATTATAAAAATTTGAGTGAAGCTGAAGTTTACGACATGTTTTTGCATAAACGAGATAAAGCCTATTCTATTCCTGAGTTATATAAACTTGTAGAAAATGCCAGTTTAAATTTTGTTGATTATCTTGATCCGATTGAGAAAGTTTTATTAAAACCAGAAAATTATATAAAAGATTCATCCCTTTTGCAAAAAATTAAGAAAATGGATAAAGTAGCTCAAGAAGCAATTTGTGAAATACTTACTGGTAATATTACTAAACACTCTTTTTATGTATCAAATCAAAAAGATAGTGTAGCATCACTTGATGATCTTGATAATGTGCCTTATTTCTATAATATCACTAATTTTGCTAAACAAATTTATGAGTATCTAGAATCTAATGCTTCAACAATAAGTAATGTTATTAATTTTACTATTAATAATGGGGTATTAAATAATGTTAATATCTCAATGTCGATATTAGCTAATACTAAGTATATATTTAAATATATGGCAGAGGAAAGAAGCTTAGGTGAGATATTTGATATAGTGCGTAAAGAGTTAAATAAAGATATAAGCAACAAAGCATTATTAAATGAAGTCAAAATATGTATTTGCCCCGTTACTTAGTACAAATATTTTGTTATTAAAGTCAAAAAGTTTATAAAGAGTATTGTTGACATTTCTGAAATCTTAATTATCTTTAAGTAAATAATTTTGGAGTAAAAAAATGGTAAGAGAAATTACTATAGGGGGACAAGAACCCGAAAAACAAAATAAAGAAGAACTAAAATTTAATGATATCGGGATAAAATTAACAGAAGTTAATAATAATTTTGATAAAATAATAGAGAGTTTAAAAAAAGCAATAAGTAAAGATCCAACAAACAAAGCTCTTTTAAATGCTATGAAAGATTTTAATATTATTAGTGAAGAATTCAAAAATCATACTGAAAATGTCAAAAATAATATTGATGAAATTATCTCATCACCTATAAAAAATTTAGCTGAACATTTAGAAAAAAATACTCCGCTTGGTAAGTTACAAAAGTTTGTAACTGATCAAGCAGAAAAAGCACAAGAAAAATTGCACGGTTTTGTAGGTGAAAATAAGATTTTGAAAGCTGCATGGGGAGTTGTACTTGCTGTATGTGAAGTAATAAAAGTTACTGTTAGTGCAGCTGTAAATTCTGCCATAGCCAATGGTAAGCTTGCTACAAGTGTAAAGGATTTTGGGGCAGCAGTTAGTGATTCATTACAAAAAAGCCCAGCAACTGGTAGAGTACGTTAATTTATTGTAAATTTATTTGCTGTCACCCCGTGGTGGCATTGCCTGCGTGAATCATTCTCCTCCCTGTCATCCCGTGATTTATTGATGGGATCCAGTTAAAAATATCAATAATATTTATATTTTTATTATTTTCTGGATGCCGCAGGTACAAGCAACTAGATGACACCGAAAGTACTTTTCGATCCAAGCATACAACCTCTAAGCAGTAATAGCATCTTTTTCAAGTATATATTCTACAAACACTTGTCTTATCTCAGGCTGTCTATGATTATGAAACAAATATCTATTAAAGAAGTAACTTGTTAAGTTTAAAGCTTGCCTTTTTTCTTCTAAGGTAATTTTGTCATTACCAGATAGCAAAAATTTTGGCAAAGGTAATAACTTATCTTTATAAGGTGCACCTACTTCATATGATACAGCTCTGCCTGATTTAGGTGATAGATAAGCTAAATCTTGTGTAGTATTGCTAACACCGCATTTAGTAAAGTCAAGTTCATAGCCCATTTCAGCAAGCAGTGCTAGCTCAAAATTAATATAATCATGAAAACAAAAATTTTTTGCTAGATTATCCAGATAGTTTATTAGCAATGAGAAAAAATTATAATGCTCTTCTCTTTCGTGAAATAACTCTTTGATTAAAGATATGACGGAATTAAAAGCATATAGCTTAGCTTTATTTATAATAAAATGACCGATATAAGATTTGACAAGCTCACATTTGGCAATTCCGATATGTTCATGGAGTCTTGCTTGCCATAAAAAATCTACTACATTACCTTCTTGATATATGAATTTACTTTTTTTCGAAGATTCCTTTGCAACACCTGAATATAAACCATGATTTTTAGTAAAAACTGTAATAATAAACGTATTTTCCTTTAGCGGCTTCTTAGCAATTATTACTCCTATATCTTTTATGTTCATGATTTTTTCAGTAACGCTTTAGCCTCTTCAGAATTACCCATATATACTATATTTTTATAATTTAGTTTTATTGCAGTAAATAAAGCTGCATGGTCATCATCAATATCCACAATAACGTCTATAACTTTTTTAGGAAATTCTTTTTGTAAAGTTTTAAGCATATGATCAACTACTAACATACCATAATATTTTACACTGCTTTCAGAATTTGTTAATATATACTCACCTTGTGCAGAAGATAAAAAATCTCGTGCATCTTCCAAATTTTCCACCTTATAAACTACACTCATTTTATTATCTCTTTTAATTTTATTCATCCACCACGGGATGACAGGGTTGGAACAATCCCTATGCATAAATAACCTAACTACTCTCTGCCATAAGCTTATAAGCTTCCACATCCTCAAGCCATTCAGCATTTTCTATCAAATATTGCTCTTGAAACCGGGCAAGTTTTGGTTCAGATTCTCCTAATAAATTTTTAAGTCCGTCAAACAAAATACCTAAAAAGCCGATATTATTCTTTTCGCAATAATTTTGCATATCTTCTATATGATTTTTGCGATCATCAACAAACACGATAAAACTAGCTTGTAACTCTTTAGAAAATTTGGCTAAAGTACCACTTTTTGAATGGTTACCGGTTATAAATATCCCTTTATAAAAAACAGCATCATCTTTTTTAGCTGAATTAAAAATTGCCAATTTTTTATTGTCAGAAAATTCTATACCTAAACTTTTCAATTCTTCATATCGCCATTCTTGCATAGATGGAATATTACCAAATTTCCCTCTACTCATCTGTGTAAGGGCATAAACGAAATAATGTTTTTTAAGAGTGTTTAAAACCTGCCCCCACTCTTCATCAATCAGTATCACTTTCCGCTGCAAACGCCAATTACTGACAATTTCTTCAAAATTATCATAATTACCTTTATTTGCCTTAATTCTATCAAGCATTTGATTATAGGGCGGTTTTCTAAAAGTAACTGATTTCGGTGTTATAATAGTATCGTCTACATCTAGAAAAATTAATGCCTCGGCGGTTATATTTTTTATTAACTCAAGAATTTCTGAAGCTGAGGAAGCTGTTGTAAATGAGGAGGTGATGTTGTGCATATATTATTATTTATTTGTTTAAGTTTTTCCGTCATTGCGAGGAAAGGCAAAGCCTTGACGCAGCAATCTCAGGAGTCTTACTTCATGAGATTGCCACGCTCTACTTACGCTCGCTCGCAATGACGACTTACTCCCCCTGTGCCAAGCTATATCCAGCTGCTCCATCAAACTCAAAAAGGTTTTCTACTTTGATAAAGTCGATATTTGCTTTGCTTAAGGTCTCAAGTAATTTCGTTATGTCTAAATGTTTAAGCTCTACTCCATCTTTAGCCATAAAACGACAACACCAATGATCGGATATGGTCTCGAATCTTGTATCACGAGGCCATAATTTCAGCCCTTTAGAAGAGATTGTTTTTAGCTCAAAATTACCAATATCCAGCTTATTTACCTTATCAGCTATATCATGAGCAGAAGCGACATTCATACCTACAAATATATCTGTGCCGACTAATTTTTTCACCTCTTTAGTGTTGATTTTATATGTGGTATTACTTTCTTGCTTTTTAGTAACTAACGGATAATCTGCTTTAGCTAATTTCTCTGGCTTCTGACCTAGCCTTTTTACTACCTCTTCAGCAAATTCTTTTGTACCAACTTTCTTAGTAGAATGGTCTTTATTATATATATCTGCTGTATGCATGCCGTCTTCTATAGTTTTCTTCCAAGCATTTTCGATTAGAGTGGCAATATCACCCTGCCCTATATGCACTAACATCATTATAGCAGCATTTAATAGCCCTGATGGGTTTGCGATGTCTTGACCTGCAATATCAGGAGCACTTCCGTGTACTGCTTCAAACATTGCATAATGCTCTCCGATATTGGCAGAACCAGCTAAGCCTACCGAACCTGAAATTTCAGCTGCTACATCAGAAATAATATCACCATACAAATTAGAAGTTACAATAACATCAAATATTTCCGGTTTAGTCGCAAGCCTTGCAGTGCCGATATCGATAATATAATGCTCATTATTGATTTGCGGATATTCTTTGGCAATTTCATTAAATACTTTATGAAAAATCCCATCGGAAAATTTCATGATATTATCCTTACTTAAACAAGTAACTTTTTTGCGGTTATTTTTTACTGCATACTCAAAGGCATATCTGATAATTTTCTCACAACCGGTACGGCTAATAAGCTTAACCGACTCATACATATTATGCGTCTGGCGGTATTCTATACCAGCATATAAATCTTCTTCATTTTCACGTATGATAGTCAGGTTTAAATTTGGATGTAGAGTTTTGGTAAACGGATAGAACGAAACAGAGGGGCGAATATTAGCAAAAAGTTGTAATGTTTTACGAATCGTAACATTCAGGCTTTTATACCCTCCTCCTTGCGGCGTAGTAATCGGAGCTTTAAGTATAACTCCGGTGCGTTCTATCGACTCCCAACTTTGTTCACTTATACCTGAACTATAGTGCTTTACATAGAGTTTTTCCCCTACTTCTATAGTCTCTAAGCGGATTCGTGCTTCAGCTTTCCGTAATATATAAAGCACGGCTTCCATTATTTCAGGACCTATACCATCCCCGTATGCAATTGTAATCGGTGTAAATTCTGCCATATTGATACTTATTAATAATTATAATTGATTTGGACTTCTTTTAATCTCTCATTCAATATAAAAGTTACTTCAGAAGTTATATTTAAATTATCTTTCGCATATAAAATTTGAGCACTTGGAATGACTAAATTAACGCTATATTTTTCTGCAAGCTCACTAATTATTGTAATCGTTAATTCATGAATTTTGCTCATAGCTTCAGCATGAGCTTGCTCAAGTCTTGCTTTTTTACTCTGAATTTCTTTTTTTACTTCAGTAACTTTTTCATAAAATTCGCTTACTTTCTTTTCAAACTCATCTTCACTTAAAGAAGAACGTTCTTTCATCACGCTTTCTTCCATAGGTTTAAATTCTGCTTCTTTGGCGTTAATATCTTCTTGAATTTTTTGATTAATTTTTTCAACTTTATTACGCAAATTTTTTATAGCCATTGATCCTTCTAAAATCGATTGAACATCAACAATAGCCACTCTAACTTTAAAATTATCTTCTTTATTTGGCAACTCTGCCTGAACAAAATATGAAAAACTTATTATTAAAAGCAACCCTAATAATCTATACTGCACGATATAACTCTGTTTTTATTAAATTGTCATTGCGAGGAGATGCAACGCATCGACGCGGCAATCTCATAAAACAATATAAACCTCCTGAGATTGCCACGTCGAAATTTACAGTTTCTCCTCGCAATGACGAATAATCTAAAACACTCCACTAATCAAGAATAAATAACATAATATGATTTGTCTAGCCTGAATATTACCCTAGCATTTGTACATCCATCTCCTGCTGCCCTTCTGTACATTCACCATCAGATTTATAATCTTCTTGATTATCACCCATATTAACATCCTCACTACTATCACTAACCTCAAGCTCTGGTTCTGTCAAAGGTTCTTCCAGGTTAACATTATCAACCCCATGAATTTTATTAAGCTCCCTTAAAGCGTCAAAAGCAATCTTAAAACTTGTATCTTGCGACTCTATTAATACAGCTTTCATTCCAGCTTTTTTTGCAGCCTCTACATTATATAATGTATCTTCAATTAATAATACATTTGCCGGATTTGTTACTCCTGCTTTTTGCATAGCTTCTTCTATATGCTTCTGTTTGTCACAAACGGGATGAACCATATAATATTTCTTCAAAGCTGCCGGTAAATAAGATACTATATGTAGCTTTTCCACATCTTCTTTAAGTATTTTTGTCATAGCATATTTCACGGCTTGCGGATAATCGTTAAATGATACTAGTGCCACTTCATATTCAGATGACCAAGCTTTTTTTACTAAAGTAACTAATCTTTCTTTATTCCTCCAACCTAAAGACGGATTTCTTAAAAATTCATCTGTATATTGTATTATTAGTTCTTCGGTGATAGACATCCCAAATTTATGGGCTATCATTAATTTCTCACCAAGGTAATTATGCAAACTCTTGAAAAATATTGTTCCGTCGACATCAAGACATAATAGTTTTTTTTGCTTCATAAATGGAATTGTAAAAGTTAATATATATTGTTCTTTAAATTGAATTCATGAGTTTTACAAGAAGTTTATTCCAATTTTTGCTATTTTGGTATATAATGCAGAAAACTATTGTAAACTTGTGAGAATTTTTAAAGATGACATCTATTCGTAATATAGCAATTATTGCCCACGTTGATCATGGGAAAACCACGCTTGTTGACAACATGCTTAAACAAAGCGGTACTTTTAGAGCTAACCAACAAGTAGCCGAACGTGCTATGGACTCTAACGACCTTGAGCGTGAACGTGGGATTACCATACTTGCCAAATGTACTGCCCTTATGTGGGGTGATGTACGTATCAATATAGTAGACACACCAGGACACGCTGACTTTGGCGGTGAAGTAGAACGCATACTTAGCATGGTTGACGGCGTTGTGCTACTTGTTGACGCATCAGAAGGACCAATGCCACAAACAAAATTTGTGCTTTCTAAAGCCTTAAAGCTTGGTTTAAAACCTATCGTTGTTATTAATAAGATTGATAGAGACGACCAAAGAATAAACAAAGTTATTGATGAAGTATATGAGCTATTTGTAGCGTTAGAAGCAAATGATGATCAGCTTAATTTCATAGATAAAATAGTTTATGCTTCAGGTAGAGCAGGCAGAGCTTCTTTAAATTTTGATGAAACGATAAATCCTTTAGATAATTTAGCAGATGATCTTGCACCTTTATTTGACCTGATAGTAAAGCATGTACATGCTCCTATAGCTGATGCTAAAGCACCGTTTTCTATGCTTGTTACTACTAGAGAATTCAATCCTTTTTTCGGTAGAATTTTAACTGGTAGAGTACAAAGCGGTAGCGTTAAGGTTAACCAAAATATTAAAGTACTAAACCGTGAAAATAAAGTACTTGAAAATGGGCGAATCACTAAAATATTAGCTTTTAGAGGACTCGAGAGAATCGCTATAGATGAGGCTATGGCTGGTGATATTATCGCCATTGCTGGTGCTGAAAATGCTAACGTTGCTGATACGATATGTGCACCTGAAGTAACTGAGGCACTGCCATCGCTACCGATTGATCCACCAACCCTATCTATGACCTTTAGCGTTAATGACTCACCACTTGCAGGTAAAGAGGGTACGAAAGTTACATCAAGCTTAATTGGCAACAGGTTAATGCGTGAACTTGAGAGTAACGTAGCCCTTAAAGTAACCGAAGCACCTGGATCAAATGCTTTCCAAGTTGCAGGACGTGGAGAATTACAGCTTGGTATCTTAATCGAGACTATGCGTCGTGAGGGCTTTGAATTATCAATCAGTAGACCAGAAGTATTATTCCAAACAGGCGAAAACGGCAATAAACAAGAACCTATATAGTCCTTGCTTGATCGGCTTGATGATGATTATGTTGGTGTGGTCGTAAGCTCCTTATCGCTTAGAAAATGCGAAATGACTGATATGAGACCATCAGGTGGCGGCAAAAGCCGTGTTACCTTTATTGGTCCATCAAGAGGTTTGATCGGTTATCACAGCCAATTCTTAACTGAAACTCGTGGTACTGGTATTATGAATCGTATTTTCCATGGCTATGCTGATTATAAAGGCACTATCGAAGGGAGGACTAAGGGCGTACTTATCTCTAACGGCGATGGTGACGCTGTTGCTTACGCTCTATGGAATCTGGAAGATAGGGGAAAAATGTTTATCAATCCAGGTGACAAAGTATATAGAGGGATGATTATCGGTGAACATAGCCGTGATAACGATTTAGAAGTAAATCCGCTTAAGGCTAAACAACTAAGCAACGTTAGAGCATCCGGTAAAGATGAGGCTATTAAATTAACCCCGCCAATGCTTTTAACTTTAGAGCAAGCAATCAGCTATATACAAGATGATGAGCGAGTTGAGGTAACACCGAAATCTATCCGCTTACGTAAAGCTCTACTCGACCCTAACGACCGTAAAAGAGCTGGGAAGTAAGGAATTATTATTGCATAAATCGAAAAACGTTCTTGGTGTCATCCCGTAGCGGCATTGCCTGCGTGGATCGGAAAACGCCCTCGATGTCATCAACTATGTTTTAAATTAAAAAGAAGAGATTTTAATTTAGCATTAGCGATGACAATAATTTTACGCATTAAAGCGGTAAGAGCGACCATTTTCTTTTTACCATTGTTAATGAGTCGCTCATAAAAGAGTCTTAAACCAGAAGTCTTGCTATTACGGGCTGACATAGCAGCAAGGAATAGTATAGCTTGACTCCTGCTCTACACCATGTCCTACCTTTCTATATCCTTGATATTTACCACTATCATTAGCTTTTGGAGCAAGCCCTGCAAGAGAAGCAATCTGCCGTCTTGTTAACTTCCCTAACTCCGGTAATAATATTAATAACTCAAAAGCAACTATATTACCAATGCCATTTATCTCTTTCAATATCTCATGCTTTGCTTTTAACAGCTGATCTGATGATATAATCACTTCTACCTGATTAGTAATCTCTGTAATTTGATTACTTAAAACATCTATCATATTTATACAGCTATTTTTAACAAACTTATCTGTATTTGCTTGTTGTAATCTATTCTTTTCGGCAACTAACATTTGCTTTAAATCATTCCGTCTTTGTACTAACCGAAATAATTGTATATTTTGTTTTGATTCAGGCTTAAATACTTCAAGCTTATCTGCTCGCTCCTTACCATATAATCCTAATGCTTTAGCATCTAACTTATCTGTTTTTGCACTATTACCATATGATCTGATAAAATTCTTTACCTTTCTTGCATCTGCTCTATGTACTACATAACCTCTTTCACATAAGCTATACAATAACTCTAGTTCATATCCGCCTGTTGTTTCAACTACAGTTAGAGAGTTTGCTAAAATATCCTTATTATCATTAATAAATTCAAATATACCGAAACTTGTATTCTCATATTCTTTTGTATCTTTTATGCCCTCTATTCCTACTACAAAATTATATTTTCCTATATCAATTCCTATATGTTTGTGATATTTTATCATATGTACCTCGAGATTTTATATTGTTTAGGATTGTAATCGGGCGTGCTTATCGCATCCCTTCCAACTATTCAAACTTCTCGAGAGTCGGGCTATAGTACCTTGATGACTCCGGTCGTATAAAACCTACTATACCGTGACGGTCGCTTACGCCCGCTTAATACCCTATATCATTATATAGGGTATTAACACTCTCTTATAAATGTTTATATTACATTTATAACTTATATTATATCACTTTCTTTTCTTACAATACCGTGGCTTGCTAACTAGATCCAGAAAATAATAAAAAATACTAATTTTATTAGTATTTTTAACTGGCTCTAGTTCATAAATCACGGGATGACAGGGGAAAATGATCCACGCAGGCAATGCCTCCCGTGGCTTGTACAATAGTACCGGACAGTTATTATTATATGTCATTCTTAGCAACGGCGGGAATCCATCATAAAGCGAGATACCTAAGCTTTTAATTTTAAAAACTTTCTGCTTTTATGTTTATTTTTCTAGATTCCCGCTTCTAGCTAGGAATAACATTGCGGGCTTTTTTTAAATCCACACGGGTAAATCCTACACAGGAATGACATATGAGCCATGTAACCTACATAGAATTACACAACAGCTAATTCTTTATCAGGCAAAAAGCCACCAATTTGAGAGTCCCATAAAGTCTTATATAACCCGTTACGATCTAGTAGCTCGTTATGGCTGCCGTCTTCGACAATTCTACCTTTATCAAAAACAATAATCCTATCCATATGCAAGAGCGTTGATAAACGGTGGGCAATTACTATCGTTGTTTTTCCTTGCATTAAATCCCATAAGCTTTTTTGAATATATTCCTCAGTCACAGAATCTAGTTGTGAAGTGGCTTCGTCTAAAATCAAAATTGGAGCATTTTTAAGAATAGCCCTTGCGATTGCTATTCTCTGTCTTTGTCCGCCTGATAGCTTGATACCTCGCTCACCAACTAACGACTCATAACCAAGCGGTAATTTTTCAATAAACTCATGTGCATAAGCTTTTTTAGCAGCCTCTATTACTTCTGCATCTGAAGCATCAGGTCTACCATATCTAATATTTTCCATAAGGCTACGATGAAAAAGTGAAGCTTCTTGCGGTATTACGCCTATATTATTACGTAGCGACTCTTGCGTAATTTCTTTAATATCTTGATCGTCAATAACTATTTTTCCTTCTGCTATATCATACATTCTAAGGATCAAATTAACAAAAGTTGTCTTGCCACTTCCGGAATAACCTACCAACCCTACTTTTCCCCCGGGCTTGATTACTAACGATTTATTTTGAAATAACGGCGTAGTATTTTTATATTGGAATTTTACTTTATTAAAAATTATCTCTCCCTTTTTAATTATCAAATTCTTGGCATTAGGTTTGTCAATTATTTCAAGCGGAGTTAAAGCAATATCAAGCCCCTGCCTCGTTTCACCTACTGCTCTAGAAAATTTTAAAATATCACGAGATAAAGACCATAAAATATCTATAATCGAAATATTAAGAGTTATAAGCAGAGCAAAATCACCAGTAGTAACGACTCCCCCTGCTTAAAGCCCGATATTAGGAGAATAAAACCAATTATCTGATAGATAACAAATAATACGCCTTGAAAAGCAAACATATATAAAAACCACCAGTCACGTTTTTGGCTAGCTTTTACATATTCATTAAGTTGACCGCTTAATCTTTTGACTCTATCTTTTTTGAAGCAAATAAATGTACACTGATAATATTACTTAAAATATCGACAATATAACCCACTAATTTTGAACGTATTTCAGAAGATTTTTTTGATAATTCTTTAGCACGTTTTGCAAAACAAATTGCACCGATAGTAAATATAATTACCCAAATGCCTAATAAAAACGCAAATTTATAACTTATTGTAGAGACCGTAAAAATGGCTATTACTATCGCTATAAAAGCACAAAAGAATTGATTTATTACCACATATATCAAATCAGGTATATTACCCATTACGTCTTTTACTTTATTAGCAAGATTACCGGCAAAATGATTCTGAAATAAATTTTGCGAATGTTGCATCATTTTTTCCATTAGAATATCCGCTATATAACGCTGCATAGGCGAATATAATTTAATGCCGATATAATCTAAAAACCGCCACATAATAATTATAACTAACGACATGCCAAGATAAAAAATCATCAATCCCGATAATTCACTTACTATATTTTCAGCATTTAATAATGGGATTTTATCAAGCATCAGTTTTAATATATATGGGCGAAGACTCATATCGATTGCCCAAATAATAGCAACTGTAAACTGCCCTAAAATTAACCATTTAAAAGGCTTACAAACTTCAAATATAAAATTAAGTATTGGGTTATTTTTCATAGATTTTTAAATTAGAGCAGGATAAGTAAATAGTAATAAGTGAGACAGGTTTAGACCGAAATGAACCATCATAGAGCATAATATTTTATTGATTTTATAGTATGCATAGCCATAGAAAAATCCGCAAGTGCTACTTAGAATTACATAAACCACCTTGAAAATGTGCCACTCCGAATATTAAAGATGCTATAACTAATGCTAACATTTGTTGTTTTGGTAAAAGATTTTGCAGCGTTTTTTGTATAAATCCTCTAAAAAATACTTCTTCACTAAAACAGACAAAAAAGAAATTATTAATCATCCATATCAGTAATATATCGGGGAGTTTAGGCTCAAATAAAACATAACCGCTTACTAATACTAGAGTTATAATTATTGCTATACATGACAATAGCGAAAATAATGTATATTTAACAACCCTTTCACTTTTCGAGCGTTCTAAAATAGATAAATCACTCATAGCAAAAATTATTAATGCCGGCATTACCTTATCAAAATTCAAATACATCGAAAATGGCATTGAAGCTTTAGATAATTGTAAATTACTAATCGCAATTACGTTAAAAAATCCAGGAACTTTATGAAATGCAAAAACGGCAAAGCAAACCGAAAGTAATATAAATAACAATGTTCTTATTACTTTATTCAGCTGCGGGAAATTGAAATAAGCATAAGTGATAGCAGAAAAAACAGCTAACGCACTAAGCCCGATAATATTTATTATGCCTTGATAAAAAGCTGATAAGACCGTAATGCTCATAACCGAATACATTACTCGTTTATTAGAGCAGAATAAGGAAATCATTATTGTTGTGATGAGCAAAATATAAGTTGTATTCAGAGCTTGCATAAAAATATTGTTATTAAGTAAATAAGTAGGTGTCATTCTGTTATACCGGCGTTGTTGTATGGATCACTTTTGTCATCCCGTGGCTTGTCCACGGGATCCAGTTAAAAATACGCTAGTATTTTTTATTATTTTTCTGGATCTAGTTCCCAAGCCATGGGATGACATAGTAATACAATAACACTAAGTTTTCATTATTATTCAATCTTCAACAACCTAACGCTATGTCTACCGCCTTCGAATTTAGTGGCTAGAAATTTATCTATAATATCAAATACTGTTTTGTGATCTACGGTTTTTGCACCTAATACCAAAATATTAGCATCGTTATGAGCTTTAGCACTCTCAGCTGTTGACACATTAACACATAGAGCCGCTCTTATTTCTGAACTACGATTAGCAGCAATCGACATACCAATGCCCGTATCACCAATTAAAATACCAATGCGAGCGAGCTTTTCAATAATATTATTTACTACTTTTTTGGCATAATCAGGATAGTCAACGGATTGCGTATTATGTGTTCCGCAATCGTAAACACTCAAAGATTTTTTTTGTAAATATTCGATAATTATGGATTTAAGTTCATAACCGGAGTGATCACTTGCTATAACAATATCGTAAGTTTTCATAATTAATTTTTTTAATGGAAAATGAATGATAAGAATTATATAATAAGTATAATTTATTGACTAACACAATATAATAATCTTATTAAATATATGAAATACCCTGTTGCATACTCGTTTTATTTGAAAAATTGGCTACGTCATCTTTGCAGCTCTTTCGGTACTCACGTACTAAGTGTGTACGCTCCGTTCCTCGGTCTACAAATTCCTTGCTCTTTTCCAAATAAAACTTCGTATGCTAATTCTCTACTGACTCGTTGTATACTTGGTACTATATTATGCTTTTCTCTAACTGCTTGCGTTGATCAACATCCTGCCCCAATCGAGTATAAAGAAAGAGGAATTACCGTTAGTAATTCTGGTAATGTTATTGATAATGATGAGGGGATAATAACTAGTAGCACTATAGAAGAAGCTCCTAAATTAGAAGTAAGCGGCTCTTTAGAAGAGCCTGCAATAGAAACTACTGAAAACGATAATGATGCTGTAATAATTCCTACCACAAAACATGATGAAGAAATAACAAAGCTAATTTTTGAGAAACCTCTAGATGGCGAGATTGTTACCGAGTTTAAAGAGGGCAAGAATAAAGGCATAGATATTGCTGTTTTAGAAGAAAGCAGTGTTAATTCTATAGGCTCAGGAATTGTTATATTTTCAGGAAATAATGCACAATTCGGTAACTTAGTAATCGTTAAATTAGATAAAGACGATCTAGAAGTAGCTTATGCCGGCTTAAAAGATTTATCAGTTAAAAAAGGCGATAAGGTTACTAAAACTAGCATAATCGGGCATGTGGAAGATAAGCTGTATCTAGCTATGCGTAAAGGCAAAGTAGCAGTTGACCCAACTAAATATATCGCATTCTAAAATGGAGCTTATTACTTTAACTAAATATGGTGATCCTCAGAATGTAGCAGTCAGAAGAAGCACTCAGGCTAAGAATATAAGCATTCGAATTACGCATAAAGGGGCTGAGCTTGTATTACCCCTTAAGGTAAAAGCTGAAAGGGGTTATAATTTTTTGCTGAGTAAAGAAAATTGGGTGAGGCAAAAATTACGCCGTAACGTAACTAAACCTATCAATGAAGAAAATAAGATTTCCATTTTAGGCAAAAATTATCAAATAATTCATACTGATTCACCTGAAAATCAGGTAAAATTACAAAATGACGCATTGGAAGTATATTGCAGTAAGGTACTTAAAAAAATTAGCATTGAAGTATTTTTGAAAAAGAAATTACTATCAGAAATAAAAGCTATAGTAGAAACCATTTCCAAAAAGCATAATTTAATTTATTCTAATATTAGAATAATGAAAAATGTAACTACGAAATGGGGCAGCTGCTCTAGCTGCGGCAATCTTTCTTTTAACTGGCGAATAGTTTTTGCTCCTTACGAAGTTCTAAAATATTTAGTAGCTCATGAAATGGCACATTTAAAGGAAATGAACCATAGCAAAAATTTTTGGCAGCTAGTTGAGGATATTTATCCCGAATACCAACCAGCTAAATTATGGCTAAAAAGAAACGGCAGAAATTTATATAGTTATTTATTATAACTTGTCATCCCGTGGCTTGTCCACGGGATCCAGTAAAATAACCATAAATACGACAATTTTTTAAAGCTAAAAGCTCGATTTTATCTCGCTTTATGCTGGATCCCGTGGACAAGCCACGGGATGACGCCCATGCACAGAAACGGGAATGACATAGGAATTATGTAACAAATCCCATATATGCGAAAATGACATTGAAAGTTTTTCAGTCACAAAAGAAAGCTAACACTATTTCGCAACAAATTTAACACAGAGGAATAAATGAATAATGCGACAAAAAGAGTAGTAGTTCCGGCACTTGAGGAAATTTTATACGAGCCTATAAAGGTATTAGATCACGGTTTTATTAGAGTGATCGACTATATGGGTGATGATAGTGCTATAGTACAAGCTGCTCGTGTTTCTTACGGCAAAGGCACAAAGCAATTAAACCAAGATAAAGGGCTGATTAATTATTTGCTACGTCACTATCACACTACGCCTTTTGAAATGTGCGATATTAAGTTTCACATTAAATTACCGATCTTTATTGCAAGACAGTGGATTAGGCATAGAACGGCCAGCGTTAACGAATATTCTGCTAGATACTCAATATTAGGCAATGAGTTTTATTTACCTGAGCCGCAAAATATTGCACCGCAATCTAGCACTAATAAACAATGCCGAGAAAGCGATAGCCTACCAAAAGAAGTAGCCGAAAAAGTCCTTAATATATTAGAAGAAGATGCCCGAAATTGTTATAAGCACTATACGAAGCTTATGAATACCGACGAAGAAGGTAACATTATAGATGATAATAATACCGGTATAGCTAGGGAGCTTGCCCGCATGAATTTAACCTTAAACTATTATACGGAATGGTATTGGAAAATTAATTTACATAATTTGCTTCACTTCTTAAGGCTACGTGCCGACCCGCACGCTCAATATGAAATTAGAGTTTATGCCGAGAAGATGCTCGATATAGTCAAAGCTTGGGTACCTTTTACTTATGAGGCTTTTGAAGAATATCGTATGTGCGGAGCAAATATTTCCCGTAAAGGTTTGGAAGTAATTAAGAAGATGATAAGTGGCGAAAAAGTTACCCATGAAACTAGCGGAATGACTAAAAGAGAATGGGAAGAGCTGACGAAAATTCTCAAATAGTAAGTATTTATTAACTATTTCTTGATATATGATTAATTTTTCTTTATAGTACCTATTTTATTAATAAGAGAGGTTTATGATGAGAAAAAAATAATTTTAACTTGAGCATCTGTTCTATTATTTCCTTTAATAGTTATGCTTTTAATGAGTCCACTACTACGGATAAGGTCCAAAGTGAAAATACACAAACAAATAAAATCTCTCCTATTAATATGCAAAATCTTCACAAGCTAGCAATATCATTAAAAGATGAGAGTTTTGCCAATAAAATATTAGCATATTCTGACTATTTCATAGGTAAGCCTTATGATACGGAACTAGGCACAAATTTAATTATTTGGGATAAGAATAGAGATAAAAATGAGCTAATCAACCTAGAAACTTTTGACTGTTTTAGCTATATAGAAATGGTTATAGCATTAGCAGAAATAAAAGAACCGAATGCGGATTCTGTAAAATTTAAAGAGCAGCTTGCAGAAGCTCTAGCAAAAATTATGTTTCCTTCTGACGATATATCATATGTTAATAGAAGTCATTTCATGGATGAGTGGTTAAAGAATAATAGTAAATATTATACAATGGAAAATGTATTTGCAAATCTTCCATATGCTAAAGTTAAAACTGCGATGATTAATAAAGCAGGTTTACTTGAAACACAAATTAATAATTACATTAAAGATAATGTATCTAAAAATGAATGCTTTTCATTTGGTGAAAAATATAATCAGATAAAATCCATCAAACCTTTTAAATCTGATATTAGTTATATAAGCTTTACTGATTTCTTAGAGCATAAGCAGGAACTGACAAAGCAACTAGTAAATAAAACACAGCTAAATTCAGAAAGCTTTAGACAAGATGAATTTAAAGACGAGCCTGCGGAACGTATAAAAATACGTGAGCAAAGGCGAATGTCAAAAAATTCACTTGGATCAAGTTTTCTGAATGACGCTGTATATCTTATGGTTATGACAATGGACAATCCAAAACTATTAGAGCTAACAAAATCAGAACATAATATAGCTCACGTTGGGTTTGTATTTACCAAAAACGACAAACTTTATTTTAGGCATGCAACCCCAATAGGTCCTAAAGAAATTGTTGAAGTGTCTTTAGAAGAATATGCAACTGGTAAAAAAGAAAGTAAAATCTTTACAGGCTTTACTTTATTCAGTTTAGAGCAGAAAGATAACCCTCCTAATAAGTAAAAATCAACTCGAAAAAGAGCAAGAAGCATCTAAATTTTTGACTTCAGCATATATTTTAATACTTGAGGATCAAAAATGAGAAATATTATTGCCAATTTTTCAAATAAAATGACAATAAACTTTTTATAATCAATCGATATAACTTTAGAAGAGATTAACATTATGAAAATTTTAAGAATACTTTTATATTAGGTTACTTATTAACTATCGTAAGTACATCATATGGATCATTACCAAATGCTCGTACGATTTATATAACATCCGATGATGGACCGTTACCAGGTACAAAGAATTTGATTAATGTTATGTTGAAAACCAAAACACCTATTACGCTGTTTATGGTGGGGTTACATTATGATAATGCAAAACAAGATGTAAGAAATTTTATAAGTACTGCTAGAAAATCTCCTCTTATTGACGTAGGAAATCATAGCTATACTCATGCACACAATCATTATAGGTATTTTTATCATCATTGCTCGGATGTAATTCAAGATTTAAAGAAAAATAATACCACTTTAGGTTTAAAGGGTGACCATATTATTACAAGGTTACCAGGGAGAGATGTATTCCGCACCCCTAATCTTAAAAAAGATGATCCATATATTACAAAAGCAGAAGATACGGTGGAGACAATAGATGACGATGCAATATATAAAAATGGTTTTTATATCTTCGGGTGGGATTTAGAATGGGCTCATAATATACATGGTAAACCAATCCAATCAGTTACGCATTTAGTACAAGAAATAGAAGATAAATTTAATGCCGGAAACACAATTTTACCTAATAAGCTAATATTGCTTATGCATGATGAAATGTTTCAAGAGCAATTCAATGGTCCAGAACAATTACAACAGTTAATTACTAAGCTCCATAAAAAAGGTTATAAATTTGACCTAATAAAAAATTATCTACGTAATTAAGTCATAGCACTAAGTTGCAGATATTATTACGTGGAGGCATTGCCTGCGTAGATCGAAAAACGCCCTCGATGTCATCAACTATGTTTTAAATTAAAAAGAAGAGATTTTAATTTAGCATTAGCGATGACAATAATTTTACGCATTAAAGCGGTAAGAGCGACCATTTTCTTTTTACCATTGTTAATGAGTCGCTCATAAAAGAGTCTTAAACCAGAAGTCTTGCTATTACGGGCTGACATAGCAGCAAGGAATAGTATAGCTTGACTCCTGCTCTACCATGTCCTACCTTTCTATATCCTTGATATTTACCACTATCATTAGCTTTTGGAGCAAGCCCTGCAAGAGAAGCAATCTGCCGTCTTGTTAACTTCCCTAACTCCGGTAATAATATTAATAACTCAAAAGCAACTATATTACCAATGCCATTTATCTCTTTCAATATCTCATGCTTTGCTTTTAACAGCTGATCTGATGATATAATCACTTCTACCTGATTAGTAATCTCTGTAATTTGATTACTTAAAACATCTATCATATTTATACAGCTATTTTTAACAAACTTATCTGTATTTGCTTGTTGTAATCTATTCTTTTCGGCAACTAACATTTGCTTTAAATCATTCCGTCTTTGTACTAACCGAAATAATTGTATATTTTGTTTTGATTCAGGCTTAAATACTTCAAGCTTATCTGCTCGCTCCTTACCATATAATCCTAATGCTTTAGCATCTAACTTATCTGTTTTTGCACTATTACCATATGATCTGATAAAATTCTTTACCTTTCTTGCATCTGCTCTATGTACTACATAACCTCTTTCACATAAGCTATACAATAACTCTAGTTCATATCCGCCTGTTGTTTCAACTACAGTTAGAGAGTTTGCTAAAATATCCTTATTATCATTAATAAATTCAAATATACCGAAACTTGTATTCTCATATTCTTTTGTATCTTTTATGCCCTCTATTCCTACTACAAAATTATATTTTCCTATATCAATTCCTATATGTTTGTGATATTTTATCATATGTACCTCGAGATTTTATATTGTTTAGGATTGTAATCGGGCGTGCTTATCGCATCCCTTCCAACTATTCAAACTTCTCGAGAGTCGGGCTATAGTACCTTGTGACTCCGGTCGTATAAAACCTATGCCGTGACGGTCGCTTATGCCCGCTTAATACCCTATATCATGATATAGGGTATTAACACTCTCTTATAAATGTTTATATTACATTTATAACTTATATTATATCACTTTCTTTTCTTACAATACCGTGGCTTGCTAACTAGATCCAGAAAATAATAAATAATACTAATTTTATTAGTATTATTAACTGGCTCTAGTTCATAAATCACGGTAGGCATTGTTGCGTGGTTCCGATGTCATTCCCGCATAGGCGGGAATCCAGTAATGAAAAAACTTTAATACGTTAAACCTTTAGTGCTAAAAGCTCGATTCATCTCGCTTTTTTCTGGATCCTGTGGTCAAGCCACGGGATGACACAGAAAAATGATCACGCAACAATGCCATACGGGGATGACATCGAGGGCATTTTTTGATCTATGTAGCAATCAATTAAAACGAATATTTACAAAATAAACCAGCGAACCAGAATTTTGTATTCTTACTTAATCTACTTCCAGCTCTGACACCATAATTTATATTATTAGTTTGAGCTGATAACTCACCACTAATACCAACAAGTGATGGGGTAACAGAAATATTTTCTTTCAAATTAACATTTCCATCAATTCTAGCACCTATTTCTGTTATTACAGATTTACGATCCGGAATATTAAAACTCATAGTAGTACTACTGATTTCACCTTTCTCAGTATATGACTTTAAGGAAACTTTTTGGTAATTAACATTTATAAAAGGTGTTAAATTTGTTTCTGCAAAGGCATTATATTGATATCCTGTACCAATAGTAGCCATATAATGCATACCTCTTGGCTTACCTTGCTCTATTCTTACAGCTTGACCAAGGTTAATTTGACGCTTGATATCATATTTAATCCAGCCACTACCGATAGCACCATATACAAATATAGGGTTATCAAATTTATAAGTACCATTTAATGTTAGTAATAATTCTTTAATTTCTGCTTTACCATTATTATTTTTAAAGCTCATATTAGATTTATCACCATTGATACCAAAACCAACTACTAAATTATCTGCAAGCTTATAGTTAAAATTTGCAGCGATTTCAGAGGTATCTGATTTTTTAATTCCAATATCTTTAACAGTTTTGGATTTAGTATGGAAATCTAGGTAATTGCCATTTTATCACCGCTAAACTTTTCACTTTCATTCATTGTTAAATCATAGGATTTAGAGCGAATATTTTGAGCTACATTTTCACCAATTGCGATTGGTATTTCTCTTACATAAGCGATGCGGCTCGGTGACTCAATTACAGAAAGCACATATTGGGCAGTAATTTTATGTGCTGCAGCTGTAGGGTGAATAGTACCATCAAGTATACCTTGATTTCTATATGTATTTGACAACTCGTTTGCTGTAAAATAGCTGGAAGGATTAGTAATTAATTCCTTTACTAATCTAGCATAATCGGCATATATTATATTTGCAGAAGGGGCAAATGCGTTTATTCCGCTATCAACGGCTTGGTTAAATGAGTTACTTAAAAACCCATATAAGAAAAACTGCACTTCACTATTTGCTAGCCAAAAGGCTTCTTCTTGCCTATAAAATTCATTAAAATGATTTAATACTACTATATATTTAGCTCCATTATCAGCGATATTTTTAATAAATTTACCAGTATTTTCACCACCATTTAATATTTGTTCTGCTACTTCTGGAAAATCTTGCAATGTTAACGAACCATCTTGCAAGCCAGCTACAACATCATCATCAGATATACCACGAGCCCTGGTAAGTTCATTAATCTCATATGGAAATTCAATCTCAAGGATATCTGCTAAATCATTTCCGCCCATATACATCATATAAAGAGCATTTTGATCAAATCCCCTTACATTTGTTTTATAGTTATTTAGCTCAGTATTTAAATCATTAGTTGTTGTTCCACCTATGGCAAAATTTGTCTGATTAACTACATATTTAGAACCATAATGCTCAGTGACTAAAGCTGCCCAACTATCAGCTGATGTAGAAAAGCTATCACCAAAAGTAAAAACATTTGAAAAGGTTTGAGGAGGAGTAGCTAGTGTACTACCGCTAGTAATTAATGTACTGCTTGCAACAAGCGTCATTAATAGCTTTTTGACTTTATTTTTCATAAAAAATTAATCCTAAATTATTAAAACTGGGGTATTTTAACACAAATTTAATATAAAGTAAATTTATTAATTTATATTAGATTAGGGAATTCATGAGATGTTAATTTAGTAAATTTGACCATTCAGGATCGGACGCATCACCAGGAGTTTTTATTTCCCTTTCGTTATGACCGGTCAAGTCAATTGCATAAATTCTATTTTTGCCGGAAGATTTGCCGTTTGATGGCCAACCTTTAGCAAACATAATAACCCGTCCATTAGGTGACCAACAAGGGCTTTCGACTAAATAACCGCTTGCTATTACTCTTTCACTATTTTCATCATCTTGCGGATATGGCTTCATAACACCGATATTAAAAGTTTTACCTTCTGAACCTCTAATAATTTTAGTAAATGCTATATAATCCCCTCGAGGCGACCAGCTGGGAGCCATATAAGAACCACCACCAAAACTAATACGCTGGACATTGCTACCATCAGAATTCATTATATACAGTTGAGGAACACCATTTCTATCAGAATTAAAGACGATTCTGCGTCCGTCCGGTGAGTAGCTTGGGGAAGTATTAATGCCAAAACCATCAGTTAGTTTATGAAGCCTTTTTGTTGCAAGGTCAATTTCATAAATATGAGTTGAGCCGTTCTTAGCTATAGACATTACAGCTTTTCTACCATCAGGTGCAAATCTTGGAGCAAAGGATATTCCAGCAAAATCACCAACTATGCTTTCTTTGCCTGTTTTTAAATCCTTTTCATAAACAAGAGTACGTCTTTTAGTAGCATAGGAAACATAAAAAATCTTATCTGCTGAACCAGAAAACCTTGGAGTTAAAACTAACGATTTACCATCGGTGATATATCGGTTATTAGCCCCATCATAATCCATTAAAGCAATTCTTTTTACTTTTTTTAAATCAGGACCGCTTTCAGCTACATATATTATCTTACTATCAAAATAACCAGTATCACCTGTGATTTTTTCATAAATTTTATCAGCAATTTTATGGGCTGCTCTTCGCCATAGATTTTCAGGCAGTTCAAGTACTTCACCGCCGAGCTGTTTTTCAAGTAATGTATCCCATAATATAAAACTGATTTTAAGCTTACCATTTTCAAGCTTTTTTACTGCCCCATTAACTAATAAACTAGCATTGATTTGACGCCATGCAGCAAAAAGCGGTTTATACCCAATACCAGTTTTCTCTTCTATAAAAGAAGCCGAAGAAATAGGATGAAACAACCCGCAAAGTTTTAAATCATTAGATATAACTTTCACTATTTCATGACCTACTGTATTATCCGAAGCAGAATCAGCCTCAAAATTATTCACCGCTATAGGGGTAGGATCAGCCTTTCCATGCTCGATATTGATTGTCTCAAGAGCATAGCTATTAAAGCTAAATAATAATAGAATACAATATATAATGTTTTTCACTAAATTACTCCTTTGTGTGGTGGCTTCACCCCATGGCTAGCATTGCCTGTGTGGATTGAAAAACGCCCTAAGGTAGTCATACTGTGGCTTGTCCACAGTATCCAGAAAATAATAAAAAATACTAATTTTATTATTATTTTTAACTGGATCCCGTGAATAAATCACGGGATGACAGGTTACAATCTACTAGGGTCGAAGTTAAAATTAATTTCTTTCCAATGATTAAATCTTGCAGGATCAAGATTTTCGATAGGGCTTGCTTTCCATACTGCCCTGACTGCACTGTCTGCTAATGCTTCACAAACACTGTTTGGAATACCAGGACAAATTTTTTCTTTCACTTTTGCCTGCTCTACATTCCCTGCTTTATCTAATATAATACTGATAATTATTTTTACCTTATTATTACCTCTAGCACCTGCCGGAATATTATTCCAGTGTCTTTCAATCTGACGCTTTATTAGTGAGCTTTCGCTATCAGAAAGAGGCAATCCTTCCGTATAAACTCCTTTAGCTTCTTTTTTATTATCAACTTTCGCTGATCTTTTTTGCTTATTCGATTTTACATTATCACCTTCTGAAGACTGTTCCAAGTTCTTTAATAGAGAATCAAGCTCATCAGTTTTAGATTCTTGCTTTTTTTTGTCTTTAGGTTTCTCTACCGGCTTTTTTTCTTCTTTCTTTTCTTCAGTTTTTTTTGCCTCTGCTACTTGTTTTTTTTCCTCTTCTTTAGGCTTTTCTTCCTTAATTTCTTCTTTCTTATCAGGTAAATTTTCTTCTGGCTTTGGCTCGATGATAGGTTTATTTTCTTCTATTTTAGGCTTTTCTTCTACCGATTTGGTTTCAGGTTCTTTTGCTTTTTCCTCTTTAGGCAAATCTTTAGGCTTCTCTTCTTTAGGTTTAGTTTGCTCTGATTTTTTAGCATCTTCGTTCTCTATCGGAGCTTCTTTTTGCTTCGTCTGTGTTATGATATTGGGTTTGTCGTTAACAGGTAGCATTTCAAAAGTGATGATTTGCTCTTCAGGTAATTTTTCAAAAAGAGATGGCATACCAAATAGAAAAAAATATAAAAGAAGTAAGTGCAGTGCAATAGAGCAGCTAAGGAAAACTGTGAAATTATCCTTATTGTTTGTATCGTTACTTTTCATTATTTTTAATATTTGAAATAAGAGCTACACGAGAAAATCCGGCTGCATGAATTTCTGATACTATTTCTACCACTTCACCATAAGAAACGTTTTTATCACCTCTCACAAAAATCCTAGTATCTTTTTTCTCTTTAGTAATATTTACAAGCTTATCCGTTAAATACTTTCTTTCAATAGGTGTTTCAAGAAGAAAAACTTCACCTTTATTATTGATAGTAACAACTAAAGGCTCATCTTGTCCTGAGATTGGACTCGAATTTGTTTCAGGTAAGTCGACATTTACGCCTGAAACTAACATCGGGGAAGTGATCATAAAAATAATTAGCAACACAAGCATTACGTCGACAAGCGGCGTAACGTTGATTTCACTAACTACAGCTCTTTTACTTTTTCTATTACTTCCGGCAAGCTTAATAGCCATTACATCTTCTCCTGATCGATTGCCTTAGAAAGTATAGAGTTTAACTCGCTAATAAAATCCTCAATTTTATTATTGATCAGAGTAATACGGGAAATAAGATAATTGTAAAAAATTACGGCAGGAATAGCTGCAAATAAGCCTATTGCGGTTGCAAGTAACGCTTCAGCAATACCAGGGGCTACTACAGCAAGTGAGGTATTTTTAGAAGTAGCAATCGACTGGAAACTGTGCATAATCCCCCAAACAGTACCAAATAACCCAATAAACGGGCTACTAGAGCCAACAGTTGCTAGAAAGCTTAAGTTCTTCTCTAGTTTTTCGATTTCTCTGTTTTGAGCAAGATACATAGAATTTGTAATACGCTCTTTATGATTATTTTTTAATAGCTCAGGAAGTCCCTTAGTATTTATACTTTTACATTCATCCATAGCTGAGACGAATATTAAAGCTAGCGGATTATTAACTGACCTTTTTATGCTATCATATAGCTGCTCTAAAACACCACCTGACCAAAAAGTATTTTCAAATGCTCGCATTTTTCGTTGCACTTGCATTAACTTAAATACCTTATCCAGAATGATAGCCCACGACCAAATAGAAGCGATAAGCAGCATTAGCATAACTGACTTACCAATAATATCAGATGAACTTATTAAAGAAAAAATCGATAAATGATCTTGCACAGCGACTTCTAAACCATCGCTAATATTAGTATCTGCACTCATTGAATATATTATTTAATTATCTTAAAATTAAATAATATATTCATATTTTGATTTTGTCATTAGGTATATAGAAAATTTTGAGTTTCTAGAGGATTAAGATATAAAAATATTGTACAAATTAGAAATTGGATTTATAATTTGTACAATAATTAATATTAGCAAATTTATATTATGTTTGATCGTGATATAACCGATTATATAAAATATTCGGCAAAATATTATCCAGTAGTTACTGTTACAGGTCCACGCCAATCTGGTAAAACTACTTTAGTAAAAATGATTTTTTCAGATAAACCCTATGTCTCACTTGAGGATATAGATATAAGAGAGTTTGCCCAAAAAGATCCTAGAGGTTTTTTATCTACTTATAGTCAAGGTGCAATTATTGACGAAGTACAATACTGTCCTAATTTATTTTCATATATACAAACAAAAGTAGATAATGACCAAATTGCTGGGCAGTTTATTTTAACAGGCTCACAGAATTTTTTATTGCTTGAAAGTATTTCACAATCCTTAGCGGGTAGAGCAGCTATAGTTTATTTACTTCCTCTTAGTTATAATGAAATAAGTAAGAAGTTACCCGTTACAGGTGATCCTCTAAATTTTATATTCAAAGGTTTTTATCCTAAGCTTTATACTCAAGATTTATTACCTAGTGTGTGGTATAGAAACTACATCCGTACTTACATAGAAAGGGATATAAGGCAAATTAAAAATATTAGTGATATTTCCACATTTCAGACTTTTTTAAAAATCTGTGCTACTCGTATCGGACAATTAGTAAATTTCTCATCTATAGCTACTGAATGCGGTGTTAGTTATAACACTGTAAAGTCGTGGCTTTCTTTATTGCAAACAAGCTTTATAATTTATTTAGTTAAACCACATCATAAAAATTATAATAAACGCTTAGTTAAGCAAGAAAAGTTATATTTTTACGATACCGGTCTTGCTTGTACTTTACTGGGATTAGAATCGATGGAGCAGTTAGAAAAGTATTATGCCAAAGGAAGCTTGTTTGAAAATATGATAATAATTGAGATACTTAAAAATCGTCTTAATAAAGGCAAAGAAGAGGGGATATATTTTTGGCGCGATAGCCATGGTCATGAACTTGATATATTAATTGAAAGTGATAAGCTAACTCCAATTGAAGTCAAGGCAAGTAAAACTATAATTCAAGAATTTTTCAAAGGAATTAACTATTGGAGCAGCTTAGCAAATCAAGAAAAAGGTTATTTAGTATATACAGGTGATACGGAGCAAATAAGAGGAAATATAGAAGTTTTACCTTGGAATAAAATTAACAAAATCATCACTTAAACTTTATATCAAATTTATTATCTAGAACAATAATTGTACAAATTAGAAATTGGATTTATAATTTGTACAATATTAATGTATATTATTTCCTAATATAATTGTATCATCTACCGATATATGATCTTTATAAGTATTACGAGCTAGCTCTTCTGATCCAGACCATTCATTACAACTATCGGCAAAATATGTAATAGGTAATTTACAACAATCTCTAATTATTTGATTAATTTCTTTATCGCTAATTTTTTTATACTCTGCAGCAATATCTTCTTCAGATAGGCTAACATCATATTTTTCTTTAAAGATATTTGGTACTATTTTTTGCTTCAAAACTTTGATGATTTTCTCATTACTATTATTAATTATTTGCTCTTTTTTTTCTGAATCTAAATTTTCAAGCCATGTAAAAACAGCGGTCTCGGTGCTACGACAGTCATAATTTTTTAACAAGAATTGTTCCACTTTATCTTCAGCATAGACACCTAACACAAAATTATTGTGCTGCCTATCTATAATCAAAATGTCATCAATTATTGTTAAATAACCATTAGAATCATCAACAATCTTTTTATATATATTTGCCACATCTGCTTCAGTAATTTCCCTTTCCTTTGTTTCTCCCTCATTTTCTTCTCTTGGTAAATTTTTCTCTAATTCGTCGTCAATCAGACATGACAACTCCGCACGAAATTCAGAATTTATCAAGTCTGTAAGTTGTTTTTGCTTTTCTATACTCATATTAGAAAGCCATTTAGTTATAACCTTATTTGCTGCATTTTTTTTTAATATTTCTTCTAGCGTGAATTTTACATTTTTTTCTAAAAATTCTAGAATTATATTTGGCTTTTGTTCATAATCTTGCTTTTCTTCTCTCGTATACATAATAACACTCCGATATGTTTAATATTAATTAATGTAATATTAATATTACAAGTTATTTAATAAGCCTAAAATAAAAATATATAGAAAGTTGAAATTACAGTTGGAAATTTAACTTAATAGTTATTAACGAAATGGAGATAATACTGATTCTATATAATTAAATACAGAGAAAAAGAGATGGTATAAAAACCACATGGCAGAAAAAAGTAATTATAGCAATTTTATTGCCCAAAATATTAATTTAACCAAACAAGATAGCAGGAATGTTGATAGTAATCCCGTAAGCCATAGGACAATAAACCACTGCCATCTATTCAAACGGGAAGTCATTTTGAGATATAAATTTTTAATACATAGGGTGATGCGAAGATTTGCCACGGAATATATAATAACAATAAAAAGTGTAACCAAGTATAACAGGTAAAAATATCCCTGCCCCAACTAATAGTAAAGATTGCGACTCTGGTGCTGCCGCTGCTTTTGCAAGCGTTACCTTATAAGGCACTATAAATGGCCATATGCTTATAGCAAGCCCTAAATATCCTAATAAAAACAAAGAAATAGTATATATAAATGGAGCTACTTCTTTTTTATCTCTCACAGCTTTAATTAGCCTAATAAATACTATAGCTGTCAAAATAGGAACAATCGATAAGTAATAAATATTTGGTATACTAAACCAGCGATGACGTATTTGATCATTTAAGAATGGCACCCAAAGGCTTACAAGACCTATAAAAAGAGCTACATAAAACAAAATATATAAGGTAGATTTATATGCCCAATCTTGCGTTTCTTTTTCGGTTTTCATGATCAGCCATGTACCACCTAAGAGAGCGTAACCAAATATCAAAGCTATTCCTGTCATCACTGAAAAAGGAGTCAGAAAATCAAAGGCGTTTCCTACAAATTCTCGTCCCTCCACTTCTATACCTTGCACAAACGTACCAAGCATTAAACCTTGACAAAAAGCAGCAAGCATAGAACCAAAATGAAAAGCATAATCCCAAATATAACGATGCCCTATATGTGCTTTAAAACGAAATTCAAAAGCAACTCCGCGGAATATAAGACCAAGTAACATCAGGATAATAGGAATATACAAAGCCGGTAATAGCAAAGAATATGCAAGAGGGAAAGCAGCAAGCAAGCCGCCACCACCAAGCACTAACCAAGTTTCATTACCATCCCAAAAAGGTGCAATGGAATTAATCATTTTATGGCGGCAGTCATCTGTTGGAGCAAATGGGAATAATATACCAATCCCTAAATCAAAGCCATCTAACAAGACATATAAACAAATAGCAGTAGCTATCAGCCCACCCCAAACAAGCGGTAAATCTATATAAGCAGAGAAATCAAACATAGGATTTTTATTTTTATAATAAGTTATTTATTTAGATATATCAATATAATGATGAACTTTAGTATAATTAATAAATAAAAATTTACTATTTTTTTTATAAAAAACTCTTTCACTTTTTCAATTTTTTATTATAGTAAAAGAAGTTGAATTATGTGTTATTTATAGTAAATATTTTATTTTTTTAAGGATATAGCGAATACCGCTAATGCTAACCCATTTATGGTATGAGGTATGTTTTTAAAAAATTAAAAAATAATGTATAATTCAACTTCTTTTACTATAATTAAGCATTATTATATTTTAGGAATAAAAATGCCAAAAAAATGTACACAAGTATTTGATGAGTTCTTACAAGTAATACATCAAAATATAGTTGGAGAAGATAAAGCTATTATAGATATATTAAATACTTTAGGTGTAGAGCAAGCTAATGATCTTATTAGTGCCGCTTTTTTAAAGCACTTTAAATTTATGCATTTAGAACATTGGCAAAGATACCCATTAAATATAGTTAGTACTGATATTATTGATGAACAAGGTGAAAATGTTATTCATAAATGTGTTAGATACGATAAAATTGATTTTCTAAAGCATATTCCATCTATTGGATTTAATCTGGGAATACCAAACAAAGATGGAGATACCCCTCTTCATCTTGCTTATAAAAAATTAATATATGCTCAAAGTTATCCAGCTTTTACAAAGGCTAAAAATACTCTTTTAAATATAGTTAATTTTAAAAATAAGGACGAAATATCATCGCAATTTATTGGGGTACTGATTAATTTAGAGTATATTTTTAAGCCTATTATAGATTTTAACTATAATGTTGCAACTTTTAATCATTTTATGCATCATAAGCCTTCAGCACCAATTTTATCTGATATAAATACACCTATTAATAACTTCAAGCCTTTACTACCTCGTATAACCTTACTTAGAGATATAAATGAAACTTCCTCATTTAGAGATCTAGCACCTCCTGGACACAAGCGTAAAACAAATAGTATTGAATATAATAATACAAAGAAACATAAAACTATCAGTAATGACTCACATCATAATTTATATTCATCTATTGAAAATAAGAGATTAGATAACGATTTAAACTCTACAAGCAAAACAACAACTACTACCTCATATAATGAGTTAGATAAGTTACTTATTGCATTTTCTAATACAAATAATGCATCTATTAACAACGTTTTAGATACAGATGAAGTAGCATTAATTGGGAATAAATTTATTTAATGTAGCAAACTTTTTTAACTGCGTTTATTACGTCATACTCACTAGGTAAAGCTAATTTTTCTAGATTTACTGCATAAGGAAGCGGTACGTCTTTACCGCTTACAATCTCTACCGGTGCATCTAAATAATCAAATGCTTCTTTCATAACGATAGCTGCGATAGTTGCACCGATACCGGCAAAAAACCATCCCTCTTCAATTACAACTAAACGACCGGTTTTTTTTACTGACTCTATTATAGTATCTATATCAAGCGGTTTGATGGTACGTAAATCAATGACCTCGCAATTAATATTATCGCTTTGTAAAATATTTGCAGCATCTAATGCAAGTTTTACCTGAATCGAGAATGTCACTATAGTAACACTATCGCCCTCTTTTAAGACTTTTGCCTTACCAAAAGGAATAGGCTCAACATTTTCAGAAATATCGAAACTGTGACCATATAAAATCTCATTTTCTAAGAAAATAACCGGATTATCGTCTCTAATAGCTGTAATCATCAGCCCTTTATGATCTTCAGCACTATAAGGAGCTACTACTTTCAGCCCAGGTATATAAGAATAACAAGCTGCGTAGTTTTGACTATGTTGTGCTGCTACTCTACTTGCTGCTCCGTTTGGACCTCTAAATACTATTGGGCATCTGACCTGACCACCTGACATATAATGCGTTTTAGCAGCCGAGTTAACTATATGATCCATCGCTTGCATAGCAAAGTTAAAGGTCATAAACTCAACGATTGGACGAAGCCCTGCAAAGGCTGCTCCAACGGCAAGTCCAGCAAAACCATACTCCGTTATTGGTGTATCAATCACCCTTTTAGGACCAAACTGCTCAAGCAATCCTTGCGTTACTTTATAAGCCCCTTGATACTCAGCGACTTCTTCACCCATGACAAAAACTTTGTCGTCTCTTATCATCTCTTCTTGCATCGCATCACGCAACGCTTCCCGTACAGTTATTTGCATCTTTCTTTTTAGTTAAATTGAATCTTTATATTTAGCATTGGTGTCATCCCGTGGCTTGTCCACGGGATCCAGTAAAATAACCATAAATACAACAAATTTTTAAAGCTAAAAGCTCGATTTTATCTCACTTTATACTGGATCTAGTTCCCAAGCCACGGGATGACACCTAACTCAAACATAAATTTGTGTATATAGCTCTTCTTCATTGGGCAGTGGTGAGTTTTCTGAAAACTCCACAGCTTCCTTAACAATCTCTTTAACTGATTGCTCTATTTCTTTTAAATCAGCTTCACTTGCATAG